>JAAYJJ010000204.1 GCA_012522985.1 Aliarcobacter butzleri | reverse complement strand
ATGAATAAGTAAAAAGAGCAAATCATATAGTTGAAGAGTATAAAGATAGATATGGTGCTTCTAAAAAAATGGAGTGTGATGGATTTTTAGCCGTCGCTTGGCAACATGAGATGGATCATCTAAAAGGGCATCTTTTTATAGAAAAACTCTCAATCATCAAACGAAAAAAATTTGAAAAAGAGTATAAAAAAGAGCAAAAAGCAAAAAAACTATAAAATAAATAATAATATTATTCAATATTAAGTTTTACTATTGTAAAATCAATAAAAACTTAATGGAGAGTAGTATGAAACTAATTAAGTGTGCCACACTAAATGCGATTGATGCAAATATAGTTGAAGTTGAAGGCACACTTACAAAAGGTTTACCCTCTTTTTCTATAGTAGGACTTGGTAACTCTGCTATACAAGAGTCCAAAGAAAGAGTCAAAGCTGCTCTTTTAAACAACGACTTTGAATTTCCCCCACTTAAAATAACAATCAACCTATCTCCTAGTGATTTACAAAAACAAGGAAGTCATTTTGATTTGGCTATTGCACTTTTAATAGCACTTAATAGCAACCGTATAGACTTTGGAGAATACTTTGTATTTGGTGAGCTAGGACTTGATGGAAAACTAAAAGATAGCTCTTTAATCTTTGTTTTTGTCTTATCATTGGCTAAAGCAGGAGTTCTTAAATAAGTATTAGTACCAAAAGAGTCTTTAGAAAAACTCTCAAAAATTCCAGATATAGAAATATTTGCCGTCCAAACCTTAAAAGAGGCTATAGAGTTTTTTACTATAGAAAACAAAGATTTATATAAAATACAGATGAGTTTGTTTGAGTATAAATATATAGAAGTAGCTCATAAAAAATATTTTTATGATGATAGGTATGAACTTGATTTTGGGGAAATTAGAGGACAAATTATCGCAAAAAGAGCAGCCCTAATAAGTGCAAGTGGAGATCACAATCTTATGCTAGAAGGAAGCCCAGGGTGTGGAAAGAGTATGTTAGCAAAAAGATTACAATATATCCTAGCTCCTATAGCACTAGAAGATATTTTACAAAAAGCCAAAATAGATAGTCTAGATGGAAAAGAGCCAGATTTTTCACCAAAAAGAGTAATGAGAAGTCCACACCATAGTGGTACGAAATCCTCTATTTTTGGAGGGGGTAGCAATAGTGCTAAAATAGGTGAAATAGCTTTAGCAAATAATGGAATGCTTTTTTTTGATGAGTTGCCACATTTTGGTAAAAATATTCTTGAAGCCCTAAGGGAACCTTTAGAAGATTATAAGATTTTAATATCAAGAGTCAATAGTAAAATAGAGTATCCAACTAAGTTTTTATTTGTATGTGCTATGAACCCTTGCCCATGTGGTAACTTATTAAGTAGTACCAAAGAGTGTAGATGTAGTGATCTTGAGATCCAAAGATATAAAAACAAGCTTTCTGATCCTTTGCTTGATAGGATTGATTTATATGTTAAAATGAATGATGTAAAAAGTGAAGATAAAGCTACTTTTAGTTCTAAAGAGTTACATTTACAAGTTTTAGATGTATTTAAAAAGCAGATTTTAAGAGGACAAAAGAACTTAAATGGTAAACTAACAGATATAGAGTTAAATAAGTTTTGTAAAATTGATAACAATAGCGAAGAGATATTAAACAGAGCTATAGATAGCTTTAATCTCTCTTTAAGAGCAAGAAATAAGATTTTAAAAGTAGCTAGAACAATAGCAGATTTAGATAATAGTATAGATATTAAAAAAGAGCATATTTTAGAAAGTATAAGTTATAGAAAAAGGGACTAATAATGAATAACTCACCACTTAAAATAGCAGGAATGGTTTTAAAGCCAAATGCACCCTATATGAAAGATGAATTTTTAGCAATTAAAAGACTTTTTGAAGAAAATGGGATATCTGTTTTATTTGAAGAAACTAGTGCTAAAATGATAGGTGAAAGTGGATTTACTTTAGATGATCTTGCATTTCATTGTGATTTTTTAGTCTCTTTAGGTGGAGATGGTACACTTATTTCTTTAGTAAGAAGAAGTTTTAAACACAATCTTCCTGTTTTGGGAGTTCATTTGGGAAATCTTGGTTTTTTGACTGATATAACAGTAGAAGAGCTTGGTGGTTTTATGAATGAACTTAAAAATAATGATTTTTCTATAGATCAAAGAATGATGATAAGTACAAATATCAACTCACTAAAAGTTGTTGCCTTTAATGATATAGTTATTACTAGAAAACATCTAACTGGTATGGTAAATATAGAGGCCAAAATAGATAGTAAGGTATTTAATAGTTATTATGGTGATGGATTAATCATATCTACTCCTACAGGTTCAACTGGCTACAACCTCTCTTGTGGTGGACCTGTAGTCTATCCTTTAACAGATGCTTTTATAGTTACTCCCATATCAGCCCACTCTCTTACTCAAAGACCTCTAGTTTTGCCTGTTGATTTTGAAATAGAACTTTGTATCAAAGATGAAAAAGGAGCTGTTGCTATAGTAGATGGGCATGATATATATGAGCTTAAACAAAATGACTCTTTTAAAATCAATATAGCCCCAAATAAAGCAAAGCTTATCCATAGTCTTAGAAGAAGTTATTTTGATGTACTAAGTGAAAAACTCAAATGGGGTGAAAACCACTAAGATTAGAGATGCTATATTTTGGTAATACTCTAGCCACCACCAATACCTCCACCAATATCAAAATTATTATTAAAGTGTTGATATGGAGATTATAAACTTAATGAAAAAATAAATTTCTCAAAACTTACTACTTCAACACCTTCTAGAGTCATATTTGTATCATAAGTTATGAGTATGTTTTTGTATTTATTTTTATCATTAAAGTATGAAAAAGCATTTATTTCTCTTTGTTTTGTTTTTTCGTCACTTATATCAAAAGAGACTTGATAAAGGTTTTTTGTATTAAAAAAATCTATCTCTTGAAGCTCTTTTAAGTAGTAGATATTTTCACTTTTTTGATTTAAAACTATATATACCATATTTTCTAAATTACTTCCTAGATCTTTTGAAAATTTTGGTGCGATTTGCAAAAAACCATTATCTAGTGCATAGACTTTTTTAAAAGATTTTATAATCTCTTTTTGTTTATTGTGAAACTTATCAACTCTTTTTAGCAAAAAAGTATCTTCAAAATAGTTTATATACTCTTTTAAAGTTTTATCATTTATCTCAAAAGTTTTTGATAAGGATGTATAGTTTATCAAGTTTGTAGAGTTTGACAAAAGATAAAAAAATAGTCGCTCTAAAGTTTGTGAATTCCTTATACCATATCTTGGCACAATATCTTGATAGATGATATTTTTTGCATAGTTTATTAAAATCTCTTTTTTTATTAGTTCATCCTTTGTATCAAATACTTCATAAAAACCACCCCATTTTAAAAACTCCTCTTTTGCTCTAGCTATCTCTATACGATTTGATATTTGTTCTAGTTCATTTGAATAAGGTATCTCTTTATAGTCCAAAAACTCTGTAAAACTAAAAGTATTTAAATGAATATTTAAAGCTCTTCCACTTAAAAGTGTATTTAGTTCATTTGAAAGCATTGAAGAGTTTGAGCCAGTAATTATAAATTTTATATCGCTTGTTTCATATTTACTTTTGATATAGACTTGCCAATTTTCAAAATATTGAATCTCATCAAAGATGCAGTAAACTTTGCCTTTTGGATTTATGAGCTTTAAGTACTCTTCATATATCACATCTAAATATGCTGGATTTTGATTATGTTCTAAAAAAAATGGATTTTCCATATTTATAAAAAAGATATTTTTAGGATCTACTCCTCTTTCTATTAGATAGTTTATAGCTTGTTTGGCTAGGGTACTTTTTCCACATCTTCTAATACCTGTAATTATAATTATCTGTTTTAGTGGCAAATATGAGATAAGTTTATTTAGTGCATCTCTTTTTACACTTTTATAGAGTCTGTTTTGCCAATGTGGATTTTGTTCTATTAAGATATTTTTCATCATACTTCCTAATAATTATAATTTATTCAGTAGTATAATACCATAAAACTATAAAATATTCAATAATATAGATTACTTACTTGTTATTTTATAAGTAATGTTACTTTTAGGTTAAATAATTTATTGTAAATTATTAAAAAAAAGAAATAGAAAAATAAGAAAATCTACT
>JAAYJJ010000203.1 GCA_012522985.1 Aliarcobacter butzleri | reverse complement strand
TCTTTTGCATAGTAAAAAAGTCTATATTGTCATTTTGAAGTATATCATAAGGTGGCTCATCATTATAAATCATACCATACTCTATATCATGTCTATCTAGTGTAGTTCCTGATAGTTTTTTGAGTATGCCTATTTGTATTTCAGACTTTGTTATGCTATAAAGCTCATCAAGATTTGCTGCAAAACTTTGCAAAGTCTCTGCTGGTAAACCAACTATCAAATCAACATGAAGATGTGCTTTTGTTTGGGTCTCTAGGAAGTTAATATTTTCTTTGATTTTAGCTAATCGTAGATTTCTTTTTATGTTTTTTGCTATTTCAAGATTGAGTGTTTGTATTCCAACTTCTAGTTGCAAACTTTGTGGGGCAAATCTAGTAAGTAAAACCCTTAGTTCATCTGGGAAGTTATCAGGTATCACCTCAAAGTGCAAAAAATACTCCTCATTTTTGGCTAAAAAATACTCTAGTATTGCTTTTGCATAACTTATTTTGACATTGAACGTTCTATCTATAAACTTAAAGTTTCTAGCCCCTCTTTGCCAAAGTTTTTCTAGTTCATCTAGTACAACTTCCAAAGGCAAATACCTCATCTTTAGATCTATAGATGACAAACAAAACTCACACTCAAAAGGACAACCCCTAGAGCTTTCTATATAGATATGGCGATTTTGTATATCAAAATCTGTATAATATTCATAAGGTAGTTTGATTTTACTAAAATCTACACCTTTAGAGTATAAAAACTTCTCTTTTGGAGGATTGTTATCTAAAATATCTTTACATAGTCTATAAAAAAGCTCCTCACCCTCACCGCTTATAATATAATCAGCCACATCAAAGTTTACTCTAAAAGGCTTGTGACTTACCTCTGGACCACCTAAGATTATAATAGTCTTTGGTGAGACTTTTTTGATTATGTTGATTATTTGTGAGATTTCCGTAGCATTCCATATATAGGTACTCAAACCCACTATTTTTGGGCAATACTCCAAGATCTCCTCAGCAATTACTTGTGTTTGAGAGTTGATAACAAACTCCAAAATCTTTGAACTATTTTGAAGTTCGTGCATATTTGCATATAGATATCTCAAAGACAGCGAACTATGCGAAAACCTAGAATTTAATGTAGTTAATATTATATCTTTATTCATATTTTTCCTTTGATTGTAGCATAGTTTTTATCTTATATATTCATATTATAACTTTTGTTAGATTAGGAAAAGCAATATAAATTTATATAGTATTATGATATAATGAATTACAATAAAATATTTATAACCCACGAAGCATTTAGGAGTTATTTATGTGTGAATTTATACCAAAAAAGTTACCATTAGATATAGATATAGAAACCAAGGCTATACTAAAAAAATCAATTTTAGCAAATAAAGCTCTTGCAAAACTTAATGGTGTAGCAAAAATCATACCAAATCAAGCCATTTTGATAAATTCACTAATACTCCAAGAAGCAAAAGATAGTTCTGAGATAGAAAATATCATAACTACACACGATGAGTTATATCTATCTACTTTGGATATATCAGATATTTCAAATGCTACAAAAGAGGTACAAAGATATAGCAAAGCAGTTCTAAAAGGCTTTGAACTAGTAAAATCTAACAATCTACTACTATTAAAACATATAGTAGATATTCAACAAGAGCTAGAAGGAAATAGTGCTGGTATTAGAAAACAATCAGGAACTGTACTAAAAAACCAAGCAACAGGTGAAATAATACACACTCCGCCACAAGATGAAAGTACTATCAAAGATTTGTTAGCAAATCTAGAGCAATATATCAATAATGATGATGATCTAGATCCACTAATCAAAATGGCAATTATCCACTATCAATTTGAGACGATTCATCCATTTTATGATGGAAATGGTCGAACTGGTAGGATTATAAATATTTTATATTTAATACTAAATGAGCTATTAGAACTTCCTATTTTATACTTAAGTGGCTATATAATCAAACACAAAGCTGATTATTATAGACTTTTACAAGAGGTAAGAACTAAAGGAAGCTGGGAAGAGTGGATTATTTATATGCTAGATGGAGTTGAACAAACTGCATCTAGGCAAGTGCAGTTAATCAATAATATAAAAGTTCTAATGGATAACACAAAAGATAAATTAAAAGCCGAGCTTCCAAAGATCTATTCAAAAGATCTTTTAGAGGTATTGTTTATTCATCCTTATACTAAGATTGATATGCTGGTGGATAATCTAGGACTAACAAGACAGACAGCATCAAAATATCTAAAGGAACTAGAAGATATAGGACTATTTAAAGAGAAAAAAATAAAGAATAGTAAATTTTATATAAATATTGAACTTTTTGCTATGTTTAAGAAAACCTCTTTAATTTAACATATACGAAAACCTATGTTAAAGAAAGTCTATGTTTTTAACATAGTTCAT
The DNA here is from genome assembly GCA_012522985.1 of Aliarcobacter butzleri. GTDB lineage: Bacteria > Campylobacterota > Campylobacteria > Campylobacterales > Arcobacteraceae > UBA6211. The sequence continues at coordinate 45 of JAAYJJ010000203.1, read as the reverse complement.
GTGCTATGTTGAAAAAATACAAAAATTTCAACATAGGTTAAAAGC
>JAAYJJ010000202.1 GCA_012522985.1 Aliarcobacter butzleri | reverse complement strand
TGGTTAGTGGTTAGTGGTTAGTGGTTAGTGGTTAGTGGTTAGTGGTTAGTGGTGGTGCTTGGTTTTTTCATAGAAAGTGCCAAGACACAGCTCAAAGAGAGTGTCAAGGCACAAGAACACCTTACTATTGGTGTGTTGTCACTACTTCCAAAAGTCTAAAAAGACTCCCACTCATCATCAGAGTTTTCTGGGATTACTGCTTTTATCTGTTTTGTAGAAGATTTATTTTCTATCACTTTATTTGAACTCTTAACAGATGTTGCACTATTTGATCTAATTTCTAAGTGTTTTTTATTGTTATTATTTTGTTTATTTGATTGAGCTTTTACTTTATCTTTACCTTCAAACTCTTTCATATTTGCATCATCAACTATCACTTTAGCTATATTATCTGTTAAAGTAGCTATATCATGAGTTTGTGAAGCAATCATTGCGTTTTGTTGAGTTTGTTGATCTAGTTGAGTTACCGCATCATTTATCTGCTCTATACCACTTTGTTGTTCTTTACTTGCTGATTCTATATCCCCTATAATCTCAATAGTTTTTGAAATATTATCATTTAGTCCAACATATCCTTGGATCATCTTATCAGCTATATTTTTACCTTCATTTGCTTTAGATGTAGCAAGTTCGACTATATGTTTTATCTCTTTTGCTGCTTCGGCACTTCTTGCTGCTAGATTTCTTACCTCTCCAGCAACAACAGCAAATCCTCTTCCAGCTTCACCAGCAGTTGCAGCTTCAACAGCAGCATTTAGTGAAAGGATATTTGTTTGAAATGCTATTTGATCTATAACAGCTATAGCTTCGTTGATAAGATTTACTTGCGTATTTATCTCATCCATAGAGATATTTGTCTCTTTTGCCAAAGCCATACCATCATTTGCTGATCTGCTTACTTCATTTGCAAAATTTGCCATTTTTACTACATTTTCAGTATTACTTACTATTGTACTAGTCATCTCTTCTAATGCAGCTGCTGTTTCTTCTAGACTTGCTGCTGCTTCGTTTGAGCTTTGATTTAGTTTATCAACATTTGCAAGTAGTACATTTGAACTATCATTTAGTGTTAAACCATTACTTTTATTATCTACTAACATTTGAGTAATAGAAGTTTGTAAAGAGTTTAGTGCAAGTACTAGTTTTTCAAATACACCATCTCTTTCATCGTTGGCACTTAAAGCAAGTTTTGGATGATAGTTGTGTTTTGCATAACTCTCTAACGTCTCTTCAACCTCTACAAATCTAGATCTTGTTGATTTGATCATATCATTTACATTGTTTTTAAACTCCTCTAAAGAGGCATTTGTAGTAGAACCTTCTATATATTGAGAAAACCATCCATTTTTTACTCTAGACATTACTACTTTTGCATCTTCTATAAGTGCATTGTCAGCTATAACTTCTTTTTGAACTTTTTCTATAGAAGCATTGATTTGTATTGACATATTTCCAAATTCATCTTTACTTTTTATATCTATAAATTCTGCTTTTGAGCTTTCTCTATTTAAAAACGCAAAAAAGCTTACCAATCCACTTTGAAGTTTATTTATAGAGTTTGATAATATATTCACTATTAATGTTCCTAAGCTTAAAAGAACTATAATTGATATTAGAGTCACTGTTATCAAAGTAGTTATAACAGATTGTTGTAAACTATCAGCTAATATCTTGTTTTCATGAGATATATCGGTTTGAAAATCACTCATTTGTTTTATTATAGATTGTACTTCTCTTGCTTTTACCACTCCAACTTTATCAAAAAAAGCAGAGATTTCCTCTTCAGAAGCATACTGTTTTTTTAGATTTACTGCATCTTGAAACATTTGATTATATTCTAGGTTTGCTTTTTTCAAATCATTAATCATCTGTACAAATTCTGGGATTTTTGTAATACTATCAAGTTCAGTTATTTCTTTTTGAGTC
>JAAYJJ010000201.1 GCA_012522985.1 Aliarcobacter butzleri | reverse complement strand
GGTAATTACAATATCTTAAGTGAGATAATCTTAAACTACTATTTTGTAATAGTTAGATTTATCAAATACAACCTAAACGATAGAGATACAAGATTTAAACCAAAAAGCCTAAGAAAAATCCAACATCTATATACATATCAACTAAAATCTATAGTTAATAGCTACAAACAAGAGCTTCTAAGACTTAGTGGCCAATAAAAGCCTAGATACTATCTCTTTAGTTTGGCTCTTAAAAAGCTCTTGATCTTGAGTAATATCAAGATAAGCTAAGATAAGCTCTAAGTATTTGTCTATGATTTGTAAGCTTATAGAGCTTTGATGAGCGGAGTATATAGTATAGAAGCTTTTTAAGAAGTTATTGCTTTTTTGTAGCTTTTTTAGGAGTTTTTGCTCTTTTTTAAAGTAGCTTATATCCTTTGTACTAAAAGAGCATTTAACTATTTTATTTAGTTCTGTTTTGATTTGATTTGATATAGCAACTTTTTTCAAACTCTTGAACTTGCTAAATATCTCTTTTGTGATATAAGTTGGCTTAGTACCATCTATATATGCCCCACGAGATGAGAGGTTGTAGATATTTATATCACTAAAAAGAGCTATTTTTTCTTCCATAGATTCAAGCATAGATCTATATAGCATAGTAGTAGGTACCATATCTTTGTGGTTACCTTTTTGCCAGAATATATGTGTGTTATAGTCTATATTTGAGCTTTTGCTATTATCTAGATTTAGTCGTACTTTAGAGCTAGAGTGGAGTCCATCGTGAGTTTTGCCATCTTCTTTGATAGCCATATCAAAGCCTAGCAAATATAGCTCCTTAGCACCAAGTCTAAGAAGTAGATCTACCCCCACATCACCTACAGTTACACCACTTTGTACCCCAATATCTTCTACAAACTCTATATTACTAGGTGTTAGGTATAGATTTGAGCTATTTAGCAAGGCAAATATCTCTTCATCTATATGAACTGATGCAAAAATAACACTATTTTGATAGAGTTTACTATCTGCATCAAACTGTTTTTTGATAGCATCTCTTTGTCCATCAATAACAACTATAACATCAGGAACTATACTTAAAATCTCTAGTCTTTTTAGCACTGCTGCACTAGCAACTATGATAACTTTGTCTTGATTTATATAGATCCACTCTAGTTCTTTGGCAAGTGATGGACCAGCTCCTAGATAGAGTATAGGATAGGAGTTTAGAAGCTTGTGAGTGTTTTTAAGTTTGATTATGCCATTAGTTGAGGCTTTGAGATAGCTAGTACCTCTAGATAGACTTACTAAATACTCTGAAAAAGGATATATCATAGGGCTTAGATCCAAAAGTAAGATATTGATATCTTCTATGATATGGCTATAGCTTATACTTGCAGTCTCAAAGGGTATAAAATGGTTGTATTGATATTGATAAGCCAAAAAGCTTGATAGAGTCTTTCTTAGCTCAACTTGACTTTTACCAATAGCAAAAAAGAGTTTTGAGCTTTCAAAAAGCTCACTATAATCACACAAAAAAAGCGAAAGACGAAAGATCTCTAAGTTTGGCTCAACTATTAAGTAGCTATTTGCTTTGACTTTTCTATGGATATAGTTGATATGCACTCCCAAAAGTGTACCTATAAAAACAAACTTTTTTGCTATATCTATAGGCGCTATCTGTGAAAAATCAATCTTTTTAATAAACTCATTTAGATAGTTTGAGGTGTTGATATGATCTGGATATTTATCTATTCCTTTTACATAAAGATGATCTTTGATTAGGCTAAAAGAGGGTATTTGACTTAGCTTTGATACTCTATAGTCAGCATCATAGAAAGGATCACAGTTATATGTAGATATGCCATCTATACTGCTTAGCTCAAATCTTGACTCTTTGAAGTCTATAAAGTACTCTTCTTTACCTATCTTTTCAAAAGATATCACTTTTTCATAAAGGCTATGATCATATAGTTGTAAGTTTTGTAAGTTTTTATGGTAGATTTGTAAAAGTGTCTCTTGAATCTCGTCTAGTTGCAAAATAAACCTTTTTGTTTATTATAACAAAGATTAAGTTAAACAAAAACCCAAGCTCCAAAGAGCTTGGGTAAAAGAAAAGAAGTAGTT
>JAAYJJ010000031.1 GCA_012522985.1 Aliarcobacter butzleri | reverse complement strand
TGAGGTAGCCTATTTTAAAGCACTAAAACACTCAATAACAAATGAGTTTTTAGGATATATTTTATTGATTTCTAATATATATGATATAGAAGATTATATTAACTCTTTATATATTAACTTTTTATTAGCTACACTCTTTATTGTAGGGCTTATCTCTTATGTTTATACTATAAAACAAAAACAAAAAAAACTCTCTATTTCAATAGAGCATGAAAAAAAACTTTTAGCAAATATAGACAATAACGTAATCTATGCAAAATCAAATCTCAAAGGTGAAATTATAGAGATAAGTAAAGCTTTTTGTGAAATAAGTGGATATACAAAAGAAGAACTTATTGGACAAAGCTTTAAGATATTAAAACACCCAGATATGCCTCATAAACTATATGAAAGTTTATGGAAAAACATAACATCAGGCAAATCTTGGCAACAAGAGATAAAAAATCTTGCAAAAGATGGTAGTTTTTATTGGTTAAAAATCAATATTCACCCAGATTTTGATGAAAATGGTAAAATCAACTCTTATATAGCTATATCTCAAAATATTACAGATAAAAAAACTATAGAATCTCTATATAAAGATCTAAGATTACAAATAGAAGAGCATAAAGCTATATTTGATAATGCAAATAGTGGTATAGCTATTATAGATCTAGATGGGAAGTTTGTTAGATTGAATGCTAAATTTATAAAACATCTAAACTTAAATTCAAAAAACAGTATAAAAAATATCTATTTTAGTGATTTTTTAAGTGACGGGTCCAAAGAGATTTTTCATAATGCTTTATTACAAGTCAAAAACCTAAATATCAATATCAAAAAACTAACACTTGAATATATAAATCCACAAAATGGAATCTCTTATTTAGAAAGCTCTTTTAATCTTTTGCCAAATAAAAACTCAATAGTAGTTGTAGCAAATATTTTAGATAATCAGATTATTTTAGAAAAAAATCTAGAATTTACAAAAGCTTTATTATATGCTATACCTTTACCTATTTTTATTTTGGATAAAGAGTTTATTCTAATAGATTGTAACCAAGCATTTGTTGAGTTTTTTGATATAGAAAAATCAGAGATAAATAGTCGCAAAAATCAAAAAATCAATGATGCCTTACTTTTGGATCTTTTACCAAATGAATCAAATAAACTATTTGAACAAAATGACAATAAGCGTTCAAACGACTCTTTATATATGCATCAAACAAAATATATAGATAAAGATGGAGTAGAAAAAACCATAGAGCTTTATAAAACCCCTTATAAATATAAAGATGAATTTAATGGTATTATTGGTGTTATTGTTGATATAAGTACCAAAGAAAAGCAAACTAATATACTACAAGAGACTATAAAAAATAAAATATCAGAAAATATGCAACAAATTAAGCACTTTGAAGAAGAGAGATTAAAAAGTATTAAATTCCAAGCAATAGGACAACTAGCTGCTGGAATAACTCATGAGATAAATACACCTCTTACTTTTGTAAAAGGAAATCTTGAGATGATGTTATATGATATTTCTCGTTTACCAAAAAGCCTAGCTAAAACAAATCTTTTAGAGTTGAGTGATAGTATAATGGTTGGAATCAATAAAATAGCCAATATTGTAGAAAGTATGAGGGAAGTATCACAACAATCAAATGAAAAAAAAGAGATAACCAATCTCTATCATACTATTTTAGTTGCTTTAACTATGGCTCATAATCGTGCAAAAATCATCTCTAAAATCTATATAAATAATCAAGAATTTACCTTAGGTATGAATAAAAATGAGTTTATCTACCTAAGCAATATCCAAAAACAAAGAATAGAGCAAGTTTGGATAGTTATCATCAATAATGCACTAGATGAACTAGTCAAAATAGAGCCATATGAAAAAAGATATATTGATATACAAATAGTAACAGAAGATAAATATCATAAAATTCTTATCAAAGATAATGCAGGAGGAATACAAAAAGAGCTTTTAGATAATATTTTTATACCCTTTTCTAGCAATAAAAAATCAAGTGGTATGGGGATAGGTTTAAATATAGCCAATAAAATCATCAAAGATAATAATGGAGAGATTTTAGTTTATAATGATGAGTTTGGTGCAGTATTTGAAATACGCTTACCAATTGACTAAGTTTGATTATGCTATTATTAGTACTTAACTAAAAGTATAATATTTTGTAAGAGGTAATTTTTGTATATAGGTTTTATTGGTGATATTGTAGGACGCCCTGGAAGAAAAATAATAAAAGAAAATCTAGCTAAGCTAAGGAATGAGTATAATATAGATTTTATTATAGCAAATGGAGAGAATGCTAGTCATGGTTTTGGATTAAATATCAAAAACTCCGAGGAGCTTATAAAAAGTGGTATAGATATTATTACTGGTGGAAATCACTCATTTGATAAAAGAAGTGATATGGAGATACTTCTAAAAACAGATTATGTTTTAAGACCAGATAACTATCCAAAAGGTGTAGCAGGAACTGGTTTGGCTATTAAAGAGGTTTTGGGAGAAAAGATTGCTATTTTAAACTTAATGGGGCAGTTTGCTATGCCAATAACTGATAATCCTTTCAACCTAGCAATCAAAAGAGTAAAAGAGCTTCATGAACAAAATATCAAAAATATTATTATAGATTTTCATGCTGAAGCTACAAGTGAAAAGCGTGTAATGATGATGCTTTTTAAAAACAAAGTTAGTGCAATCTTTGGTTCTCATACACATATAGGAACTGATGATCTTACTATTTGTGATGGGACTTCTTATATAAGTGATGTTGGGCTTACTGGATGTAGAGATAATGTTATAGGAATGGATAGTATATCTCCTATACAAAGAGCTACAACAGGTATAGGCAAACATTTTGAAGTACCAAATAGTTGTAAATCTATTTTACAAATGGTAGTAGTAAAGATAATAGATTCCAAAGCTATAGATGCTTTTAAGATAAAACTATATGATAATGGTGATAAGATTATCACAAAGGCATATATTGAATAATATTATAGCTAATAGCTATGATTTACTGATTTTTCTAAAAAAGCTTAATCTACTAGAAGATTTACCTCCTTATTGGTGGCCAAACTATGGTAGTTTTGAGGTGGTTTTAGGAACTTTTCTTACACAAAATAGCAGATGGGCAAATGTAGAAAAGTCACTCCAAAATATAAAAGAGTTTTTACAAGAGTTTGATTTAGATGATAATGATCTTTTTTTAGAAAAAATAGCCAATATAGATCTTTTGATATTTGCCGAACTTATAAAAAGCAGTGGATTTAAAAACAAAAAAGCTCTTAGAATCAAAAATTTTTGTCAAAATCTTCAATATGAATTTACAAATTTTTCAAATTTTCAAAGTCATGTATCAAGATCTTGGCTTTTAGCTCAACAAGGTATAGGTAATGAAAGTGCTGATAGCATACTTTGTTATGCTTGTAAAAAAGATTTTATGGTTGTAGATAATTATACTAAAAAGCTTCTTTCTTATTTTGATTATAAATTTAACTCTTATCAATATACAAAAGAGTGGCTTGAATATGGAATTAATAAAAATTACGATAAAATAGTTGAAATTTATAATTTTGAGATATCATTAAATCAAATCTATGCAAGAATGCATGGAAAAATAGTTGAATATATGAAACAAAAGGATAAAAGATGATTGTTATTCCTCAAACCAAAGGTGGAGTAGGAAAAAGTACAGTTGCTATGCAAGTGATTGCTCCATATTTGTATAAAAAGCATGGCAAAAAAATCACATATATAGAAATAGATGATGAAAACAATGATAGTCAATCTTTTACAAGAACTGAAATTGTAAATAAAAAAATGTTAAGTACCAATAAACTAAATGAGCTTGATGAGCTTATTTTAATGGATGATAACCATGAAGTTATAGTTGATGTGGGTGGAAATAAAACTTCATCTTTAGTTCTAGAAGAGATCAAAAAGGTTGGCTCTTTTGGAAATATTAAGTGGATTATACCTCTTGGTGATGGAGAGCTTGATGGTAAAAATGCAATAGCAACTATGAAAAAAATAAAAAAAATTGAGCTAAACTCTCAAAATAATATGCTTTTTGCACTAAATCGTGCTATAAGTATGGAACCTGATTATTTACAAGAGCAGTTTATTAACTTTTTTGGACATAGATATCTTCAAAGTAACTCTGTAATTTGTGATTTTGTCAAAGATCCCAAATATTTTGCAGTAAAAAATGATAAAGTTATCACAATGAGTAGGTATTTAGGAAGTACTGTTTGGGAAATGGCACATAATAACACCGATTTTACTCAAAAAGCAATACAAAGTAAAGAGTTAGGAGATCTTGATAGTGCTAGAAAATACCTATTTTTCAAAAGACTTCAAACTGATGCAAAAGATTATGTATTACATAGTTTAAATCCTATTTTTTGTTTACTTGATGGATGGATAGAGATTAAAAAATGAGTGAGATGAGCTTCAAACAAGCAAAAGAGATAGTAGAAAGGCTAGAGTTAGCAGAGCTTGGAGTAAAGCAAAATTTGGATAATCTTCAAAAAATAAATGAAGATTTACAAAAGACTTTTTCTTATCAAGAAAAGATTGTAGAGCTTATTCCTAAAACAAATCAACAATTAACTACTCTAAAACTAATTGTTGCTGTAAATTTTGGATTTATTCTAGGACTTTTGATGGGTAAATTCTTATTATAATTTAAGATATTTTATTTAAGGTTTAAAAATGGAAAAACAACAAGAAATAGTATCAATGTTTGATGATATAGCAAAAACATATGATTTAGCAAATAGAATTTTAAGTATGGGTGTTGATAAGAGCTGGAGAAGAAAAGCTTGTGATTTGGCATATGGATTTTATGAGCAAGACAATATAGAAAAGATAGTAGATGTTGCTTGTGGAACTGGTGATATGATGATAGATTGGCAAAAAGCATCTACTAGAAATGATATCTTACTAAAAGAGATTGTAGGGATTGATCCTAGCGTTGGTATGATGGAAGTAGGCAAAAAAAAGATTCCTAATGGTACTTTTATAGAAGCAGGAGCACAAAAACTTCCTTTAGAAGATAATAGTGTTGATATTATCTCTATTACTTATGGGATTAGAAATGTTGTCCAAAGAAAAGAGGCTTGGGATGAGTTTTATAGGGTTTTAAAACCAAATGGTTTAGTTGTTATTTTAGAGTTTACAAAAAACAAACAAGAGAATTTAACAGATAACTTAACCTCTTTTTATCTAAATAATATGATGCCAACTATTGGTGGGATAATCTCTAAAAACAAAGAGGCTTATATATATCTACCTCAATCAATAAAAGAATTTATTACTAGTGATGAGCTTAATCTTGAACTAAAAGAAGCTGGATTTAAACCTATCTACACAAAAGGTTTTTCTATGGATATTTCTACACTTTTTATAGCTAGAAAATGAATAATTCTCTTTCTTTATTGAGTGTATCCCAGCTCAATAATCAAATCAAATCACTACTAGAATCAACTTTTATATCTGTTTATGTTGAAGGTGAGATTAGTAATCTTACCATTCATAATTCAGGGCATATATATTTTACCATAAAAGACAAAGATTCCAATCTAAGTTGTGTTTTATTTAAAGGAAATAGCTATAATTTAAAATTCAAACTTGAAGTTGGACTCAAAGTTACTATAAGTGGTGCTATTTCTGTATATACTCCAAGGGGAAGTTATCAACTAATCTGCTCTAAAATAGAACCTAGTGGGATAGGATCTTTGGCATTAGCTTATGAACAACTCAAAAAAAAGCTTCAAGGTTTGGGCTATTTTGACTTAAAGCATAAAAGACATCTTCCAAAATATCCTAAAACAATAGCTATTGTTACATCACAAACTGGTGCAGCTATAGAAGATATGAAAAAAATAGCCGCAAATAGATGGCCTTTGTGTAAACTTATTCTTATTCCAACACTAGTCCAAGGCGAAAATGCAAAATATGATATAGTTGATTCTATCAAATATGCAGATAGTTTAAATGTTGATATTATGATAGTTGGTCGTGGTGGTGGAAGTATAGAAGATCTTTGGGCATTTAATGAAGAGATTGTTTGTGAAGCTATATTTCAAGCCTCAACTCCTATAATAAGTGCAGTTGGACATGAAAGTGACTTTTTACTAAGTGATCTTGTAGCTGATATTAGAGCCTCAACTCCTTCAAATGCTATAGAGTTGTCTCTTCCTTCAAAAAATGATCTACTTTTTTATCTTGAAGAGTTGATTCTTAGTATAAATCAAAACTTTTCAAATCTTTTAATGCAAAAAAATATATTATTAGAAAGACTATCTTTACAATTTAAACAAAACTCTATAGATATTAAATTGGAAAAAATAGAAAACGATATTATCACCTTAAAAAATAACTTTTATACCACTCTAGAGAATAAAATATTATTAAAAGAAAAAGAACTTCAAGTGCTATTAGAAAATTTTATACTCAATAATCCAAAAAATCGTATTAAAAAAGGTTATGTACAAGTTTTTAGAAAGCAAGAAATCATATCTCTTAGCGATATAAACATAGAAGATATTATAGAATTAAGTGATGCTCAAATTCATCTTAAAGTAAAAGTTATAGAAAAAAATAGCTTAATTTAAATTCAATTTTAAGTATTATTTTGTTAAGATAATCTTTGCTTGTTTATGTGTTTTTATAGTCAATTGATCAAATTTGGTAAATAATAAAATCTACATATCATCTATATTCAATATATGGCTGATATCCTAAGGAAATATTATGTCAAAAGAAACCATATTAGATCATTATGCCTTTTTGGTAAGTGAAACTGATGAAAAAGGCGTTATAAGGTTTGCTAACGATGATTTTTGTGCAGTAGCTGGTTATACACTAGAAGAACTTATGGGAAAACCCCATAGTATAGTAAGACATCCAGATATGCCAAAAGCTGCATTTAAAGAACTTTGGGAAACCATCAAAAAAGGAGAAGTCTGGACTGGGTATGTGAAAAATAAAACAAAAGATGGTGGTTTTTATTTGGTTTTTGCTACTGTTTATCCTTTTGCTTCAAGTGATAATACAAAAGGATATATAAGTTGTAGAAGAAAAGCTAGTAAAGAAGAGATTAAAGAGGCTGAAAGTTTATATAAACAATTATCCTTAGATAAAGCCTAAAGATAATCAAATTTATAGTATAATATCAAAGTTTTAAAAAGGAGTCTTAAAATGGCATCAGCACAAAAAACAAAAACAAATCTTATAAGTGAGTATATGACTTTTGAACTAGGGCATATGCAATATGCTATAGAATTACCCAAAATAAGAGAGATTTTAACATATCCAGATATTATAACTACGCTCCCAAATACTAGTAAATGGGTAAAAGGTTTGATTAACTTAAGAGGTGAGGTTGTTCCTATTTTAGATGTAAGAATTAAGTTTAATACTGGTAAAATAGAATACAATGAACATACTGCTGTTATTGCTGTTATTACAGAAGACAATAGAATGATAGGCATAGTCGTTGATAAAGTTGATGATGTACAAAAACTTGATATTTCCCATCTAGCTCCTGTAAGTGATATGGGTTCAGCGATTCCTTCAAGATATTTAAAAGGGTACGTAAGGCTAGAAAATAATGAAATGCTTGTAATAATGGATGTTGAAGCAGTTGTTAGTAAAGAAGAGTTACAAGACTCTTAAGATAAAAGGGTTTATTTTATGCAAGAGAAGATAGCAAAACTCAAAAAGCTAAAACTTTTATTTGTTGAAGATGAGGATGATTTAGTATCTATTATCTCTGATACCCTCAGTAAACTAGGAGCCAATTTTCTAGTAGCCAAAAATGGCAAAGAAGGTATCGAAGTTCTAAAAGCAAATAGTGATATTAATTTAGTAATAACAGATGTAAATATGCCTATAATGAACGGACTTGATATGATAAAAGAGATTAAAAAGTTCTCCAATGTAGAGGTTATTATTATGTCTGCACATACTGAATCAGAATATATAGAAAAATCAAAAGAGTTAGGAGTAACTCACTATCTTCTAAAACCTTTTGACTTTTTGAAATTTATTGATTTAGTTGTCTCTTTGGATCTAAACAACAATGAACAAAAGTGATGCTCCAAAGAATTTATTAAAAAATTTAAATATTTTATATGTTGAAGATGATGAAAATATAAAATATGAGCTATCCAATCTTTTAAAAAACTTTGTAAACCATATCTACACAGCTAGTGATGGACAAGAGGGTTATGAAGTTTTTTTAAACAATCAATCAAAAATAGATGTTATTATAAGCGATATCAATATGCCAAAACTATCAGGTATAGAGATGATGCAAGAGATAAGAAAGATAAATAAAGAAATTCCCGTAATCTTTGCTACAGCATACTCTGATAGTGCTTTTTTAGCTGAGGCTATTAAGGTAAAAGTATATGATTATATAGTAAAACCTATCAATATTAGAACTCTACTTATAATACTAAACGAAATAGCATATTTACAATTTCAAGAAAGATTAATAGTTGCTCAAAGATTAGATCTACAAAGATATAAAGAGATCCTAGAAAACAATAATCTTATTATAAAAATAGATCTTAAAGGTACTATTTTATATATAAATCAACTATTTTTAGAAATCAGCTCTTATGAATATGATGAGATAGTAAACCAAAATATCCAAAAAATAGTCCATAAAGAAAATCAAGATATTATAAACACTATCTTAAGCACAATAAATAAAAATAACTCTTGGAAAGGAAATATTAAAAATATAAACAAATTTCAAGATGATTTTATTGTTGAAGCTATAGCTATACCAAATATCACCGAAAATGGTGAGATTTTAGGTGCTATTTTAGTTCAAAAAGATATTACTGCTCAGATTATACAAAAAAGAGAGATACAATCAGCCCTTATGAAAGCAAAAAGCAAAGTCTTTTTAGAAGGCAAAGAGACCATAAGTGAACTTAATAGTATAATAAATGAACAATCAAAACAAATTGATGAGTTATCAGAGCTTTTAAACAAAGCACAAATAGATAAATCAAAAATTTTTGCCTTATACAATAGATCTCAACTAGAGATAAAATCCCTAAAAAGTGATCTTATAGCACTTAAAAATCAACCCCAACCTAGTGATTATCAAGCATCTTCTATGCTAAAACTTAGTAAAGAAAATCTTGAGTTAAAAAATAGTGTTGCTAAACTTGAAGTTGAAAAAAACAAACTTTTAAAAGATTTAGAAAGTGATATCTTTAAAGAAAAAATAGCTTTAGAGGTGATGATAGATGATCTTGAAAGTGAACTATCCGAATACAAAGAAAAACTAGAGACTTTTGAAAACAAAGATGCACTAGATGAACTATTAGATTCATATAAACAAAAAGCAATACAAGATGAAAAAAGGTTAAAATTCCTTGAAGCCAAAATTATAAGACATTGTGACAATGAAACAGCTAGTATTATCTTTACAGATGAAAGATCTAAAGATAGATAAGTAGATTTTTAATAAAGCGGCTTAAATAATAATTTAAGCTATAAAAAGATACAATGTGTTAAATGTTTGATACAATCTATAACATTAGGTAAAAAATATGACACTATTACAATCATATATATATATATATATATAATCTTAATAATAACTTACAAAATTATTACTCTAAACTACAAACATATCAAATTAAAGTATTTTCCAAAAACAATAACTCTACTTCCAAACTATTTTTCTTAGCAAATAATACTTATTTATATAATAAAATCCATAAAAAAGGAGTAAACTATCATGTTTAACAATCTTAATATAAGGGCTAAATTTATTGGTTTATTTGCATTACCTTTAATAGCAATACTGTTTTTAGTAGCTAATTCAATAATATCTTTATCAAAAGAGTATAATAATGCAACTCATGCAGCCTCAATTGATGAAATCAAAAAAATAGGCTTATTAATCCATCATATTCAAATAGAAAGAGGTTTATCTGCTGGTTATTTGGCTTCAAATGGAGAGAAAAACAAAGATTTATTAGTTAATCAGCGTATCAATGTAGATAAAGTTCTACAAGAACTTATAGATTTTCAAAAAAAACAAAATATATCTATAGCTACTACTATATTACAAGAGTTACATTCAACAAGAAATACTATAGATTTGATTACTTTAACCCCAGCTCAATCAAGTCTTTATTATACAGAAAGTATTTATAGATTTTTTGATTATTATAGATCTATTTTAAATAAATCTCAAATTCCACAAATCAAAAACTCTCTTCTTGCACACTATTGGCTTATACTTGGCAAAGAAAACCTTGGACAAATAAGAGCCAATTTAAATGAAGCTTTTACTTTAAATGAGTTTAGAGGAGATCTATTTGCAAAGGTTGGAGCAAATAAAACTATATTTAGTACAGCATTGTATAACTTTGAACAAGATGCAAGCAAAGAGCTTATAAGCTATTTTAGATCAACATACCAAGGTAATGATGTAGAGCAAACAGATCAAATGATCTCTTTGGCATTTACAAAAAACAAAGAGGGTAATTTTAATATTACTCCATCAGTTTGGTTTACTACTATATCAAAATCTATAGATTTATTGAAAGATGTTGAAGATTTTAGTATCTCTTTTATGGAAAAGCAGATGAATGAAAATATAAATAATATTACTACTATTATATCTATTGCTATTATAGGTTCTATTATTTTAGTTCTTGTAACTATTTTTATATATATGATTATTTCAAACAATGTAATAAACTCTACAAAAAAACTACAAAGCGGTATCGAAGAGTTTTTCTTATTTTTAAAAAGAGAAAACCAAAATGTATCTCCAATAGAGTTAAATTCTACTGATGAGTTTGGGCAAATGGCAAAAGAGATAAATAGTGCTATTATACAAATATCAAAAGAGATTACCGAAGATAGAACACTTATAGAAGAGATAAATGATGTATTAACAAAAGTAAAACATGGTTTATTTGGATATAGAGTTCATACAGTATCTTCAAATCCAATGACAGAAAATATTAAACAATCCCTAAATGATTCTATAATAAAACTAGAAAAAGATTTAGATTTATGTATAAATATTTTAACAGAATATGGTAATGCAAATTTTGTAGCAACAGTAGGTACTGATGCAATAAGTGGTAAAACAGGATCTATTATTCTTAGTATAAGAGCCTTGGCAGATAGTATTAGTGAGCTATTGGCTATTATTGATTTAACAGCTGATGAGCTTGACTCCTCTATACAAGTACTTGCTACAAGTGCCTCATCTTTGTCTAGTTCATCAAACCAACAAGCAGCTTCACTAGAAGAAACAGCAGCAGCATTGGAAGAGATTACAAGTACGATTATAAATAATACTGAAAATACACTACAAATGTCTAATTATGCAAATGATGTAACAAAAGCCTCAAATGAGGGGCAAAAACTAGCATTACAAACGGCTAAATCTATGGAAGAGATAAATGCACAGGTCAATTTAATAAATGATGCTATTACAGTCATAGATCAAATAGCATTTCAAACCAATATATTAAGTTTAAATGCCGCAGTTGAAGCAGCAACAGCAGGTGAAGCTGGTAAAGGCTTTGCCGTTGTTGCAGGAGAGGTGAGAAACTTAGCAGCAAGAAGTGCAGCTGCTGCAAAAGAGATAAAAGAGATCGTTGAAAATGCAGCTTTAAAATCAAATGATGGAAAAGATATAGCTAACAATATGATAAATGGATATAAAAAATTAAATGAAAATATAGCACATACTATAGATTTAATCAATCAAGTCTCATCTGCTTCAAAAGAACAAAAAGAGGGAATTGAACAAATCAATACTGCTGTAACTGAACTAGATCAAGCTACTCAACAAAATGCAGCCGCAGCAACACAAATAAGTGAACTAGCACAAGATGTAAAAGTATTATCAGATAAGTTAATCTCTACAGTAGCACACTCTAAATATGATCAAAAAACCAAAGAGCAAGTTTGTGATGTGGATTTAATGTTTTATATTAATAAACTAAAACTAGATCATATCAACTTTAAAAATACTGCTTTTGCCAAACTAGGTAATAAACAACAATGGAAAGTAGCAACAGATAACGAATGTCATTTAGGTAAATGGATAAAAACTCAAGAAGAAGAGAATAAATCATTTACCAAAACTGAAAATTGGGCAGATTTTAAGAAAATACATTATTTAGTTCATAGTGAAATACAACAACTTATAGTAGCAAATACCAAAGGATATACAGGAACAAAAGAGGTTTGTGAACTTGCTCTAAAAACAGATAAAAATATTTCTGATATATTTTGGAAAATTCAGCAAATCAAAAAAGACAACTGTAATTCTAATGATATTGAAAAAGCATAAGGAGTATAGGTATAATTATGATAGATTTTTGTAAAACTTGTGAAACCAAATATTGTGATATCTCAACAAACAGACTCTATAAACTTGAATTGAAAAATTTTATTATAGAATGGTTGCTTTTAGTTATAATCTTCTTTTTTATTGCTATTGCTCTAGCATTTAATTTATACTATAACTATAAAGATACTATGCAAGAGGAAAAATTTAAGCTAACAACACACTCCAAAATAGTACACGATAGCTTTTTTAAAGATATTGATACTATTAGTGATTTATTATATGCTCTTAGCTATGATATAAAAGATGTAGATTTACAAAATAGTGCAAAAAAAGAAAAGCTACTACAACATTTTGAATTTATAAATCTAATACTCCCAAACTTAAGTGCTATAAAGTTTATAGATAAAGATGGCGTGGTACAATTATCATCAAAAAGAACTGTTTTGGAGCTAGATTATAGTAATATGGAGTTTTTTAAAACTATCAAAG
Source organism: Aliarcobacter butzleri (assembly GCA_012522985.1). Lineage (GTDB taxonomy): Bacteria > Campylobacterota > Campylobacteria > Campylobacterales > Arcobacteraceae > UBA6211. The sequence continues at coordinate 71 of JAAYJJ010000031.1, read as the reverse complement.
AGCATCCTCAAGATAAACTCTATTTAAGCCATCCTTATAACTCCCCACTTGGGGTTTGGGCTGTTAATCTA
>JAAYJJ010000030.1 GCA_012522985.1 Aliarcobacter butzleri | reverse complement strand
TCTATTATGCCACAAAAGAAAAATCCAGATGTTCCAGAGCTTCTAAGAGGTAAAACAGGTAGAGTTTATGGTAATCTTTTTGGACTTTTGACTGTAATGAAGGGCTTACCACTAGCATATAACAAAGATACTCAAGAAGACAAAGAGGGTGTTTTTGATAGTGTTAAAACTATGCATATTTCACTAGATATCTTAAGTGATGTGATGAGAACTTTGATAGTCCATCCAGAAAATATGCTAAAAGCTACAAAAGTAGGACATCTTAGTGCTACAGATTTGGCTGATTATATGGTGGTAAAACAAAATATTCCTTTTAGAGAGGCTTATTATATCACTAAACTTGCTGTTGCAAAGGCAAATGAACTAAACAAAGATCTAAGTGAGCTTTCTATAGATGAGCTAAGAAGTAGTTGTAAGGAGTTAGAGAGTATTGATGAAGAGATTTTAGCCTATCTTAATCTAGAAAACTCTATGAATTCTAGGGATTCTTATGGGGGAACTTCTACCAAATCTACAAAGGAGATCATCACAATTTTCCAAGATTGGTTAAAATCAGTATAAAATACTTGACAAAGATAGACTCAACTTGCTATAATCTCACTAGCAGTTAAAGATAAGGAGTGCTAAATGAATAAGATTTTTGAAATATTAACCAACCAAATGACCGAAACAATAGATTCAGCTATTGCTTTGGCATTACATAATAAAAACCAAGAAGTTGAGTCACTTCATTTTATATGGGCTATGCTTACAAATACAAATTCAGTTTTAAATCAAGCCCTAAATAAGATGAATATAGACAAAACTGCAATAGAGCTAGAGACCAAAAGTCAAGCAGCAAAGCTAGTAGCAGTCTCAACACTAACAAAAGAAAATATTAAACTATCAAGAGATTTTGCTCAGAGTTTACAAAATGCGCAGGGGCTTATGGCAAGTTTGGGTGATCAGTATATTGCTGTTGATACTTGGATAATAGCAAATATTAAAAGTAAGATTTTTAGTGATCTGTTTGCTAAATATTTGGATTTAAGTGAACTAGCAAAAACTTTGGAGTCTATAAGAGGCGGGGCTAAAATAGAGTCTCAAAGTGCAGATGAAAATCTAGAGGCTTTAAGTAAATATGGTATAGATCTAAATCAAAAAGCATTGGATGGAAAGCTAGATCCTGTCATAGGAAGAGATGAACAGATCCAAAGAATGATGCAGATTTTGATAAGAAAAACCAAAAACAACCCTATACTTTTAGGTGAACCAGGGACTGGAAAGACTGCAATAGCCGAAGGTCTAGCACAAAGAATAGTACAAAAAGATGTGCCACTAAGCTTACAAAACAAAAAAGTAGTAGCTTTAGATATGAGTGCTATGATAGCAGGTGCTAAATATAGAGGTGAATTTGAAGATAGATTAAAATCAGTTATAGATGAGGTTAAAAAAGCAGGAAATATCATACTTTTTATAGATGAGATACATACTATTATAGGTGCAGGAGCTAGTGAGGGGAGTATGGATGCAGCTAATATCCTAAAACCATCTTTAGCAAGAGGTGAACTTCATACAATAGGTGCTACAACACTTAAAGAGTATAGAAAGTATTTTGAAAAAGATGCAGCTATGCAAAGAAGGTTCCAGCCTATCAATGTAGATGAACCAAGTGTAAATGAGGCTTTACAAATCCTAAGAGGTATCAAAGAAAGACTAGAAACTCATCACAATGTTACTATAAATGATAGTGCTTTAGTAGCAGCTGCTAAACTAAGTGATAGATATATAACAAATAGATTTTTACCAGATAAAGCAATAGATTTGATAGATGAAGCAGCAGCTGAGCTTAAGATGCAAATAGAATCAGAGCCTTTAGCACTTAGTAAAATCAAAAGAGAAATAGAGGCTTTAAGTGTAGAAAAATCAGCTCTAATGATGGAAAAAAGCTTTAAAAATGAGACAAGGATTGCTGAGATTGAAAAAGAGTTAGCAAACAAAAAAGAAGAACAGATTACTCTAGAGCAAAGATTTGAAAATGAGAAAAAGACTTTTGAGCTAACATCAAGCCTAAAGGCAAAAATAGAAGATCTCAAAATCAAAGCCGATAGAGCAAAAAGAGAGTCAAAGTACGAAGAAGCAGCTAAAATAGAGTATGGTGAGATACCAGCACTCACTCAAGAAATAGAGCAAGTTGAAGCCAAATGGGCAAAAATGCAAGAAGAGGGTACTTTGCTTAGAAACTCTGTTGATGAAGAGGCTATTGCTTCAATAGTTAGTAGATGGACGGGCATACCAGTAAACAAAATGCTAACAAGTGAAAAAGAGAGAATCCTAAAAGTAGAAGAGGTTTTAAAAGAAGATGTTATAGGTCAAGATGAAGCTATAAAAGCAATTGCAAGAGCCATCAAAAGAAATAAAGCAGGACTTAGTGAGGCATCTAGACCAATAGGGAGTTTTTTGTTTTTGGGACCAACAGGGGTTGGTAAAACAGAAAGTGCTAAGACTTTGGCTAAGTTTTTATTTGATGATCCTAGAAGTTTGATAAGATTTGATATGAGTGAATATATGGAAAAACACTCTGTTTCTAGGCTTATAGGATCAGCTCCTGGGTATGTAGGATATGAAGAGGGTGGTCAGCTAACAGAAGCAGTTAGAAGAAAGCCTTATAGTGTAATACTTTTTGATGAGATAGAAAAGGCTCATAGTGATGTTTTTAATATCCTTTTACAAGTACTTGATGATGGGAGACTTACAGATAACAAAGGTGTTACTGTTGATTTTAAAAATACTATTATAATCCTTACATCAAATATAGGAAGTAGTAAAATCATAGAAATAGAGGATAAAATAGCTAGAAAAGATGCAGTTATGAATGATCTTAAAGCTTATTTTAGACCAGAATTTTTAAATAGACTTGATGATATTGTGATATTTGAGCAACTTGGACTTGAAGCTATAAGTAAAATAGTAACATTGATGTTTGAAGATATAAGAGCAAAAGTAATAGAAAGAGATATAGATATAGTCTTAACTCCTAATGCAAAAGAGTTTATAGCAAAAGAAGGATTTGATCCAGTATATGGTGCTAGACCTCTAAAAAGAGCCTTATATGAGATAGTAGAAGATAGATTGGCTGAGCTTATACTAGAAGATAAGATTGGCACTGGAAGTAAGGTAGTCTTTGATGAAAAAGATGGAAATGTGATAGTAGATATTACTAATTAGGCTAGATGGATATAGTTGTTTTTTATGATAAAGAGTGTCCCTTTTGTGATGCATATCACGACTATATCAAGCTTAAATCAACTTATGATCTAAAGCTTTTAAATGCTAGAGAAGAGTTGCAAGAAATAACTAAACTAAAAGCTAAGGGCTTTGATATAAATGATGGAGTAATAGTAATAATAGACTCTAGGATATATCAAGGCTCACAAGCTATATTTGAGATAAATAAACTCCTAAAAAAAGAAAACCTAAAAGATAAAATAGGCTCAAAACTTATCCAAACCAAGCTTTTTAGTGTGGTAATGTATCCTTTGATTAAAAAACTTAGAAATGTAGTACTTTTTATTTTGAGGAAAGATAAAGAGATACTATAATAGAGTCATTTTATAAAAAGCTATCATAATAATTTATTTACTTAATTTAAGCTATAATATTTGTATTGATTATGAAGAACAAAAAGTAATAGCTGAAATCTTATATGGTGAAGATAATTTGGACTCTTTTAATTGTGATTTAATATCAACTGGTGTTACAGGACTTTATCATTGCTATCAATCTATTTTAATGTACAATGAGAGTAATGTTTATGGTGCATTTTTACATGATGATGAAAAAATATACTATTTTACATCCGATAATAATTTTAGAAATGAAAAACCAAAAACAATTCAAAAATGGTTAGAAAAATTTGAAAAAGAGATTGTTAATTTAGAATTAAATGAACTATAAGGAAT
>JAAYJJ010000200.1 GCA_012522985.1 Aliarcobacter butzleri | reverse complement strand
GATGGAGCTTTAAGTAATTTTTTAATTGAAAATGGACTTGAAAATTTTGAATTTGAGGGTATGGGTTATAATGATATTCTTGATATGTTTAAAATAGTAGCAGCTTATAGAGCAGTTTTGAGTGATCTTGAAAAGAGATATTCACTAGTTGATGTTATAAGATATTTAGTTGAAACTCCTGATTTACTAGCACTTGATACAAAAGATCTTTTTAATGAAATTAAAAAATTTACAGATCTTAAAAAATATAATATTTTAAATAAAATAGTTGATAATGATAAAATTCATCTATATGTTCAAACAGGAGCTGGACTTGAAGAGCTTTTGATAGATGATAATTTATTTACTAGTCCATATTTTAGTGAGGCTACTTTTATATATAATAAATTAAAATCAAGAGATTTAACTCTTTTTGGAGAAAAAGATTTAATAAAACTTCTTGAAGAGATAGAGAGTCTATCCAAAAAAGGTGCATATATTCAAAGATATAAAGGGCTTGGAGAGATGAATCCAGAACAACTTTGGGAAACAACTATGACACCTGAAAATAGAAGACTTCTTAGAGTAAATATAGAAGATGCTCAAAGTGCAAGTGATACATTTACACTATTTATGGGTGATGAGGTAGAGCCTAGAAGAAACTATATAGAAGAACATGCAAAAGATGTTAAATATCTAGATGTATAAGGGGAATTTATGAAATATGGCCAGTTAGAGATAAAAAACTTTGATATAGAAAAAGATTTAGAGATTTGGGAAAATGTACACCAAAAAAACTATACTATAAATATAACATTACCAGAGTTTACTGCACTTTGTCCTAGAAGTGGATATCCTGATTTTGCTACACTTTATTTAAGCTACAAGCCTGATAAATATGTAGTAGAACTAAAAGCTTTGAAAATCTTTATAAATACATATAGAGATAAATCAATCTCACATGAAAATGTAGTAAATGAGATATTTGATACAATTTATAATAAAATCAAGCCAAAATGGATGAAATTAAAGGCTGATTTTTATCCAAGAGGTAATGTTCATACTATTATAGAGATAGATAGTAGCGATTTTAACTAAGGAATGTAATGGAGAAGTTGGTAACTACTAGCCAAGCAGCTAAAATACTCAATCTCTCCTTACAAGGTGTACACTATCGTATAAAAAACAATACCTTAAAATCCATAAAACAAAATGGAAAAACATATGTTTATATAAATGAAGATGATTATAAAGAAGAAAAAACTACAAATGAAGAACTACCTACACTTCTTGAACTAAAAGATGAACAGATAAAACTCCTTAAAAAAGTTGTAAAATGGCATAAAAAACAGTATCAAAATGAGTTAGTAAGGTTACAAAATGCACATAATGATCTAAAAGATGTAATGAAATCAGAGATAAAACTTCTTCAAGATGCTTTTAGTGAAATGAAAAAAATCTATCAAAATAGGATTGTAGATAAAAAAAGTTTTGATAGTGATGAGTATGTAAATCTAAAAG
>JAAYJJ010000199.1 GCA_012522985.1 Aliarcobacter butzleri | reverse complement strand
TTAAGATCCTAAATCTAGAACTAAATTCAAACAAACGACTCATAATATATCCTTATATAATAAACTATAATACTTTTTATCTTTAATATTATAACATATTTTTTATCTTTTTGCTAGAGTGTTTGGTTGTTTTATATATCATATATATTTTTTGATACAAATGGTGACATAGCAAATACTTTATGATTATTAGTAATTTGTTATTGGTATATTAGCCTTATATCCTAAGAGGATATTATCACTTTCTAAAAGCTCACAACTTACTTTTTTGGTAGTGATATAAAATCCCTTTATCAAAAGCAACCCAAAGTCCAGATGGCATTGAAGCCTCTTTTAGGAGATTATTTGTCCAAGTATTACAGGTATGAAAAATACTATAACTCCCTTTTGCTTCATAAAAAGCGTCATTTTCTCCATATTGAGCTGTAGTATCTACTAAGATTGGATGATTATTTTGATATTTTAAAGCTTTTTGTATATATTTTATCATTTTTTCATATTGTGGTTTTGAAATAAAATAACTATATGTTAATTCATCTTCTTGTACATCATCATAAAAAGTAACATGAAGTAGTGTTTTACCTATACCAAAAGCAGCTACTAATGCAGTACTTACTTTGAGATCTTTCCACTCTGGAGTATCTAGATAAAAGCCCCTATCACCCCATCCAATAGAGACATATTGAAAATCATCTCTTTTACTAAGAGTATTTTCAAAAGAAAAGGTTTGAGACCAATCTATAACATCACTTTTTAATGGAAATACTATATCTGTATGAACTCCATTTGATTTAACAAATACTTGATAGTTACTATCTTTATAATAGGTGGCTTTAACCTCTATTTTAGAAAGAGTACTTTCACCCAAAAGAAACAATCCACTAAATCCAACAAGCAAAAGAGCTAAATATAATAGATATTTAATAATGCTTTTTAGATTTGTTTTCAAAACTATTCAATCCAGTTTTTAATAATCTCTTCTTTATTATATAATGTTCCTTTGATCATCGCACATTTTGCAATATTTACCAAAGAGCTAGATGCAGTTTTTATATCATTATTAACTATTATATAGTCATATTTATCAATACTTAAAATCTCTTTTTTAGCGTTGGATAATCTTTTGTTTATGACCTCTTGCTCATCTGTTTTTCTATCTTCTAATCTTTGCTTTAAAATCTTCTTACTTGGTGTTGTTATAAATACAGTAGTTAAATAGCTAGATAAAGAGGAGTTTTTAACTATCTCTTGACCTTGTACATCTATATCAAAGATAACTAATTTTTTCTCTTCTAGAGCTTTTAATATAGGTTTTAAAGATGTTCCATAATAGTTTTCATGAACTTTTGCATACTCCAAAAATTCACCCCTACTAATATCTTCTTCAAACTCCTCTTTTGTTACAAAATAGTAATCAACTCCATTTTGTTCACCTATTCTTGGTTTTCTTGTAGTTGTAGAGATAGAAAAATAATATTCATTAATCTCTTTATAAAGCTCTTTTAATAGTGTAGATTTACCACATCCACTAGGTCCTGAAATAAGCAAAATTGCACCACTTTTAAGATCTAGCATTTTATTCCTTTAGTTTTAACATCAACGTTATCTCTTTGCCATCTGTTAGGGCATTGATAGCTTCTTGATTGAGTTTTTTTAGTAG
>JAAYJJ010000216.1 GCA_012522985.1 Aliarcobacter butzleri | reverse complement strand
TTTTAAGCTACTCTCAAATCCCCATTTGATATAATGAACAGGTTGAAGAGTATGTTGCTGAAACTGTTTTAAGCTACTCTCAAATCCCCATTTGATATAATAGCAAAGATATATGTATGTTGTTAGGTAGTGTTTTAAGCTACTCTCAAATCCCCATTTGATATAATGGGAGTTCGTTGTGAGACTTTATCAACCCCGTTTTAAGCTACTCTCAAATCCCCATTTGATATAATTTTGTTGTATGTGAAGTTAAAGCATCTAAAGTTTTAAGCTACTCTCAAATCCCCATTTGATATAATCAAGTATCTACAATATGATTCACAATCACCGTTTTAAGCTACTCTCAAATCCCCATTTGATATAATAGAGTAGCCTAAAACCCTGTACAGCAGGGGTTTGGTGATAGATTTGCTTTAAAAAACAATCACTGTTTGAGTCTGTTTTTCGATCTTTTCTTCAGGTTTTTGGCGATAATTTTCTATAATAATCATATTTTTATATTGTGTTTCAGTTACTTTCAACACTCTAATTGAGCCTTTTACAGGTGCAGTTTCTTTGATTTTTCTTTCATATTTTTGTGCTGTTGCAAGTCCATTGCAAAATCTTACATATATAGAAAATTGAAACATTATAAAACCCATTTCAATAAGTTTTTTTCTAAATTTTGTATATTTTTTAATATCACCTTTTGTGTTAGTAGGCATATCAAACATTGCAAAAAGTACCATTTTTCTATATCTACTTATATCATCTATCTTTTTCATAAACTAAAAAGTTTTAATTCTTCCATTTTTCCTAAACAAATTGATTGATAATTTGCAACTATTTGCTTCATACAATATGATACTTGAACTCTTTGATTATCATATATTACTATTTCATCTAATAGTTTTAAAAGTTCTACTTTTATTGCACTAGTTAGCTCTGTCTCTTTTTTTATATTTCTTTTTACATACAAATCTACTATTGGACGAAAAGGCTCTAGCAAATCATCTGCTAGATTAAAAGCATTTAACTCATTACTATGATGTATCCCAAAAGCAGGATTTAATCCATAAGCTATGATATACCTACAAATAGAACTTCTAAAAACAGTATAACCAAAGTTTAAAGCTATATTTCTTCCATCATTTATTTTCTTTCTAGTAAAATCATCTCCAAACAACTCTTTGAAATAATATGCAGCAGCAGTACTTTCTATATACTCTTTGTCATTTGATTTTACTCTAGGTAGTAGGCTATCTAGATACTTTTCATTTTTATTAAAAATCTTTAAGACACTTGATTGGTTTTCTACTTTATAGTAAACTATTTTTTGCCATATTTGATTTAGTTTTGGTTTAGTTAAAACAATTTGTGCTTTTTGTATTTTTGTAGTACGGCTATTTTTATTTATTCCCAGTAAAATAGAGCTTGGCATAAATTTTTCATCACAAAATATTACACTAATATCTGCTTTTGAAAGCTGTGCTAAAAGTGCAGTTGAAATAGTAGTATGATAGTTTTCTATTAAAATAGTATCTATATCATCAAAACAAACAGTATTTTCACAATCTTCTGTTTTTATTTTGATTAGGTTATTTGTGTAGCTTAAGTAGGCTTTGTTTTTTATATAGAGTTTTTGGAAAGACATTTTATAAACTCCCCAAAAAGAGTTTATAAAATTTTTGCGGGACTAAATCGTCCCTTGTTTTAAGCAAACTATCAAATCCCCATTTGATATGATAAAATTGTATCTTAACTTTTCTTAAACTCTTCATAAAAAATCTCCCCAAAGAAATTTATATTAACTTTTCTTACAATTCTATAATTGGCTATTTGAATAGGAATTACTGATTTATTTTTTTTATTTATGTTATCAACTTTAATAACATTTTTTCCTTTACCAATTTCTCCACCACCATTACAAGTATAATAATTTTTTGTACCATTTTTGAAATCATTTATCTCTATAATATCATTTTTTGAAATAGTTATTTTATCATCATAATTTGATATTAATTTTATTTTTCCTTCATCAATTTTCGGCAAAATATCATTTTTTATAGAAGAAAAATAGTTTAGTCCTATTACTTGTCCTTTTTGGGTATTGTATAGATCTACACTCAAAGTATTATCATTTAGTTTTGCTACAAATGGAGTTTTATTTTCTTTTAGATTTTGATAAACTTCAAAGTCTAGTCTTTGTACTCTATTTTTTTGTTTTTTATCTGTGATTATTATACTATCTGCTTTTGTTACAGAACTTGATTTTAGTTTTAAATTTCTAACTATCTGTTTTTTGCCATCTTTTGTATAGAAAAAACAAGGAATCTCCAACTCTTTTATAAGCTCTTTTTTATTTTGTTCTAGTTTTTCTATTTTGCTTTTTATCTCCAAAATTTCAGCTGTATCAATAGCTTTTTTATCTCTTGGAAGTTTACTTTGCTCATTTTTTATATCTACAACGATATTGTTTATACTCTCTTTTGTTTTTAATAATCTTTGCTCATACTCTTCTAGTGCCTCTTTGATATTGTTTTGTTTTGGAAGATTTAATCTTTCTTTTATATCATTAAATCTTTTTGAAACTTCTTCATCTTTTAACTCTTTTCCAAAATTATCATAAAGAAGATTTTTACTTATCTCTATTTTATTTATTTGAGCAAAGTTATTTAGCTCTTCATCCCAAAGTAACTTGATATTTCCATCTTTAAAACCACGAATATTCTCTCTTTTTTTCATATAAGGACAAACATATAGTTCATTGTTCTCATATTTTTCTACTTTATTTTTTACAAATTCAAATAAAGGCTTACCATCTTTCGTAACTGGAAATTTAGTTTTTAAGTTCTCTAAAATAGCTTTTGTTTTAAATTTATTCTCTTTTTGTTTAAAAAAGTCATTTAAAGCCTTTTTGGATGAATTATTTAAAAGTGATATTACAATAGCATCTATTGTGTGGTGATAGTTTGTATCTCTATCTTTTTTGCCATCATCATCGGTTGGTTGTGCTTCGTGAATCCCCCAAAGTCTTTTAAGTTCATTTATAGCTTTTCCTGTAACTCTTATTACATTATCATTTGTTTCACCTTTTCCATACTCATTTTGTTTTGGAAACAGATAGTGTTCAAGATAGTTTGCTACTATTTTTGTAGTGCTTCTTGTATCGTTTAAAAATCTATCTTCAAGTTTTTCATTATCCCAAATTCTTTGGATATTTTCTTCATTTGTTAGCCAATATTTTTTATCTTTATTTGACAAAAACTCATCTATGCGACCAATAAAGTTTTCCCACTCTCCAATAGATTTTAAAAAACTTACTGGATGTTGATTTGATTTATTTTGATTATATTTTTTTAGTACCAATATTTTATTTTTATAGCTATCTATCCAAATCCTACTTCTAGGTATAAAATGCTCAACTTCTGTGATATTCTCATCTAAAGCATCTTCAAGAGTCAAAGTTTCACCACTATAAAGACATTTTGCCTTTTGTTCTTTCAAAAGTCTTGCTCTTAAAGTATTTTTACCATTTAGCTCTTTATTTTCACTTTTTAGTAAGGTTTGTGCATCTTTTATCTCTTTTTTACTTTGTTCTTGAGATTTTTTTATTTTTTCTTCATCTTTTTTTGAGTTTAACTCTCTTGCAGTTTCTATGATGATTTTATCTATTTTCCCATATCTAGATATTAGCTCATTTACCAATCTTCTTAAAATAGAGATTACTCTTTTTACATTTGGACTAACAAGAGGTTGATAAAATAGCTCATCTGCTTTAAAGTTTTTAATATTTTTTTCTAGCCATTTTATATCTTCTTTGCTTGGATTTAGTGGTGGAAGATAGTCATAAGCTTCCATCTTGGTGTACCTTTTAAAGTATCCCAACTCTTCAAGAGCAGTATGATATAAAGTTCCTTTTTTCATTTTATCTAAAATTTGATTTATAAACTTTAAGGAAAAAGAGAGATATGAGCTTTTAGCTTTGTTTAGATTTGATATTTTTTCTATTTGTTCATCATTTAAAATATTTTCTTTATTTAGTTTTTTAATCTCATCTTTTATTTGATTAGTTCCTACATAATAGTGCAGAACTTCCAATATTTTTGTATAAAACTCTTCATTTTTGAAAATAGTTTCAAAGTCAATGATCTCTAAAATAGATTTATGTACAGATATATCTTGAACTGTATCATCTTGTTTATCTGATATTTTTATCTCTACATCTTTAAAACCAGCATTTTTAAAAATATTTTTAGCTGTAATTGTTTGTACATTTGGAGTTTTTAGCCAAAAATCAATAGTAGATTCAATGTCTTCTTTTGAAAGCTGTACAAATTCACCAGTTTTTTTGTTTATTATTAGATTTCCTAAAATAGAGTTTTCTATTCTTTGTCTTAAAACAAACTCAATAGCTTTTATATGTGCATTAATAACTCTTTTTTGAGGGTCATTTGAATAAAAGTTATAAAAAGAGCAATACCCAACCATATCTTCAACACTTTTTAAATCTCTTTGCTCAAAAGCTCCCATAGAGTTTTCATTGATACCATTTAGAAGTTTATTTTTAAAATCTTCATAAGTTTTTAAACTTTCAAAAAGTTCTTTATTGTTCTTTTGACTCTCTAGTAATAGCTCAGTCTCTTCTTGCCAAAGTTTTCTATCAAGTGAATTGCTGTAATCATTTTTTTTATTTCTTATAGCAATATTTATAAAACCATCTTTTACAAGTTTATCTTTTTTTACAGTCAAAACTTTTGATGGGAGTATATAGTTATTACTTTTATATAGATTTTTATTTGTCAAAATAGCACTATTTATTCTTTCACTCTCTTTGGCTTCTTTGTCATCTTCCTCTTTTGCAAAAAGGTTTGTATATCCTCTTCTAGTAACAATAGTATAAAGAGCATAAACAAACTCATCTTTAGATAGTTCTTTACCTTTTATAGCTTCTTCTCTTAGATGATATGGCTCTTTGTACAGTTTGGTAAGATTATTAAAGTAGTTTATTGGGTTATCTAAAATATCTTTTGAAGCTAGATTGAAATAACAAAAAAGCTTTCTAATATTTTCTTTTCTTCTACCTGCTCTTTCATTTCTTCGTCTTCCACTTCTAAAAGCTCTTCTATCAGTAGCCATAACATATTCACTAAAAATAATACTATTTGAAGTTAGTTCTTCAAAGACAATAGCTCCATCTTTTTCTTCAACTTGATTTAAAGCAAAACCTATGCTATTTGTTCCTAAATCCAATCCTAAAATCTTTTTCATTGTATATAATCCTTACTCTATCATATAGTATAAATATTATACTTATAAATAACTTAATATTATATATCAATTTCAACTGCAAATACTATTATAAATAGTTTTTATGAGTATGAAAATATAGAAAAAAACAGAGTATTCTAGATTAGAACTAGAACTTAAGATTTATATTAGGCTATGATAGAAATTTATCTATCAGAAATTATGGTAGCACGAAATATTTAACGGTCTCATGTATTGAAATAGTTCTGTTTGTTTTACTATATGTTCTTTTTTTCTCTTGAACCGACACATACGATATATTGAAACTACCAAATCATATAATAATTACTTTCATTATAGTTAATTTGCATTTTTAAACTCCACATGGTACAATCTTATAAGGTTATATACTGTTTTGAATCTTCTGATGTAGCGTTGGTTTGATTAATCAATAAGTGAACACTTAATGGTGTGGATTGCTTCTTATATCGTTATATAAATAGAAGAGATAATTACTCTTCTACTTATTTGTAGTTTATTTATAAAATAATAAAACATAAAGCTGCAATAATAGTAGGTATTAAAGCACCTAAAAATAGATATCTAGGATCTATGGTGTTATCTTCAAAGTGATTTTTAAGTATAGCAACACCTGCTGGATTTGGAGCATTTGCGATAACAGTCAAGCCACCACCAGCAACAGCACCAGCAACAAGGAAGTATTTAAACTCATCACTTAAACCATCTACTAGTGAAGCTAGATATGTAATAGCAGCATTATCTGTAAAAGCTCCAAGTGTAATAGCACCTACAAAAGCCTCTATATTTGACATACTTGAGATTAGATCTTTTAGCCACCACTCTTGTTGTCCGCCTAGTATCACTAAACCGCCTAAGAAAAATGAAACCAAACGTCCCTCTCTTAACATCAATCTATCTTGATATTGTTGATATGCATAAGTAACACCCAAAAATAGTAAAAATATATTCATAAATATCACAGGAT
>JAAYJJ010000198.1 GCA_012522985.1 Aliarcobacter butzleri | reverse complement strand
TGGTTAAATACAAATCATCCAAAATTAAAAATAATTAAGCATGAAGAGTATATTCCAAACGAATTTTTACCTACTTTTAGTTCGCATTGTATCGAGTTGAATTTACATAGAATAGATAGTTTAAGTGAAAAATTTATCTATTTTAATGATGATTTATTTATTTTAAAACCTATCAAAAAAGAGGAGTTTTTTAAAAACTCTTTGCCTGTCGATATGGCTATTATGGATATGGCTCATGATGGAATGATAAGGCATATCGACTCTAACAATATAGACATTATCAGCAAGCACCATAATAGGCATATAGATCCAAATTTAGTAAAAAGAAAAATAGTATTTGATAGTTTTCTTAAATGGTTTAATCTAGGCTATGGAAAATATAATTTTCAAAATCTACTCTTGCTATATTTTAGATTTTTTACAGGATTTAAATTTAATCACTTTCCACAACCATACTTAAAATCCACTTTTAAAGAAGTTTGGGAAGTAGAGAAAGAACTTTTAGAAAATGTTTCAAAAAATAAATTTAGGACAAATGAAGATGTAAATCAATATTTATTTAGATATTGGCAGCTTGTAAAGGGAAGGTTTTATCCAGCAAATAAAAGTGACTTTATAGATAGTAGAGTATTTACAACAATTAGAACATTAGATGATGTCAAACAAATTGCTAGAAATATAAATAGTAACAAATATAAGTTTTTATGCATAAATGATGGAGCTAGCAAGGGAAGGTTCACAAAAGAAGATATGAGTCAAAAAGATTTTGAATTATCAAAAAAAATAATCAATCAAAGCTTAGAAAAGATTTTACCACGAAAGTCAAGTTATGAAATATAAAGTATCGGTAATTGTTCCAATATATAATTCAGAACAATTTTTAAAAAGATGTTTAGATTCTATAGTATCTCAAACTTTAAAAGAGATAGAAATCTTATGTATTGATGATGGTTCTAGTGATAGTTCAGTAAAGATAGTTGAACAGTATATAAAAAAAGATAATCGAATTAAGCTATATAAAAATATAGAAAATAAAGGGTTATCATATAGTAGAAACCTTGGTATAGAAAAATCCAGTGTAGATGTTATTGGATTTGTAGATAGTGATGATACTATAGATAAAGATATGTATAAAAGACTATATTCTAAAATAAAAACTACAAATAGTCAGATAGTATTAGCTAATTTCAATTATTTAGATGAAAATTCAAAAATATACAAAGTATTTGATAAGTTCAAAGATGAACAGTCAAAAGAATATATATTTTCTAAAATATTAGCAAATGATTTTTCACCATCTGCTTGTATCGGACTATATAAAAAAGAAGTTTTTCTTAAAACTAATATTACTTATCCTATAAATAGAAACTATGAAGATGCAGCAACTACCTATAAGTTAATATACAATTCTACTTCTATATCAATTATTGAAGATAAGCTGTATCACTACTATGATAATCCTGGGTCTATTACAAGGGCAATAACAAAAAAGCATATAGAAGATTTGATTTTTGTAATTGATGATAGCTACGATTTTCTTGTTTTTAATAATATTTATGATGAATATCAAAAAGAATTTATTGCTAGAAAACAATCTTTATTTAACTATCAAATCTACAAATTAAGCAAATACTCAACAGATACAACTACTTTATACAATTTAATCAACTATTTGTGGGATTTTATTGATTTATATCTAGATAATGATGAGTTGCATTTTTCTAAAAAACTTGTTTGGATACATAAATGTGTGCATATACTCAAAGGTGACAAATATTATATAAGCCTTTTTTTGGATAGGTTTTCAGATATTGTAGAAGAATATATTAAAAATAGTCTCAATAATACTCTAGAACTGTCTTATAATATTATAAAGCAACTCTTTAAAGATGATATAAAAAAAGTCTATTTATATGGAGCTGGAGATATTGCACAAAAACTCATACCTGAGATTGAAAAGATAGATATAGAAATATTAGGTATTATAGATTCAAATGCTGATAATGGTGATAGTTTACTAGGATATAAAGTAAATAAATTTGAAAATATAGATTTTCAATCAAGTGTTATAGTAGTAGCTAGTGAATCTTCAGCTTATGAAATCACAAATTTTTTAGAAAATCAAGGTAGGGATTTTGAGATTATAAACTTCTATTCTACTTATTTATCTTCTTAGACTGATATATACTTTTGTTTTGGGCTTGTTGGTTTATCTGGAATAGTGAGCCGTAGTAAACCTTTTTCTAGCATTGGCTTTAATATAGCAGATCTAAAATGCTCCCTATGGGTAAGCTGTAAATGTTCCATAATCTCACTTGTAGTTCTAGGCTCTATACAAAACTCAAGTATGACTTGCTCGGTAACTTGCTCGGTAACTTGCTCGGTAGCTTGGTCACTGATTGTTTCAAGATGAAAAATTGCAACTGTAGTATCTAAATCACTTTTAAACTCTATTGGTTTTTTTGTATATGTTTTCCAGCCATCTATCATCTTATCAAAGCCATATCCAACATTTTCAGCTAGTTTTACAGCTCTAAAAAGTCGAGCTAAGATTGGATTTCTAGGCATGGAGATGTCATTTTTCAAAAAATACTCCAAAGGCTTTGGATAGCTTCCTGCATTTAAAAACTCTATTTTGTCACTAAAGATTCTAATCCTTGATTTTATAGGTGAGAAATAATCAGCATGCATTAGCATATTTACCAAAGCTTCTCTTAAAGCCTCAATATATGGATAGTTTTCTTTTGCAAATCCCATACTATTAAGCTTATCTGCCTTTATTGTTATCATATATTCTCTGTAGTTTTGTATTGTGTAACAATATTTTTATCTGATTTATTGCTGTTTTATTTAGCTTTAGTATTCTTTGACTAGGTGGAATTTGCTCATTGATAAGATGTGCATTTAAACTCTCCAGATTTGCTTGATTCACACCACTTCCCAAGGACTAATGGCAGACCTGCTGACATTTTAAAGTGGTCAAATTCGACCACTTTAAAATCAGGATTAATATACCTAATGTAAACTTTATCTTCTAATCTCTTTAGAAAGACCATATTCATCAAAGATAGATCAACATAGCCAATACTAATTTTATTTGTACTTAATTATATCAAAATATACTTAGTTGAAACTTATAACAAACTATTTTATTAGATGTCTGATTG
>JAAYJJ010000197.1 GCA_012522985.1 Aliarcobacter butzleri | reverse complement strand
ATTTTTAGTTATTAACTATAGAAAAAGAGCTAAATATGATTTAAAGGAGCTTAAAAATGTTTAATAAATTAAGGCTAAAAGTAAACAATATCAACTTAAAAAGCTTTAGATTTTGGGTACAACTTAGCTTTTTTCTTTTACTTATATATGGTGGATATTTTGCTATAAATCTTGGATCAAGCTTTCCTGTTTTTGCATGTCCATTCAACGACGAATCAGCTGCTGTTTGTTATTTAATATCACTACAGCATCAACTAGCCATACCTACACAAGTTATTTTTTCTATGGCTTCTTTAACTATTTTAATAGGATTTTTAACATTTTTATTATGGTTTATAGTATTAAACAAAGCTTGGTGTGGATATGTATGCCCTATTGGTACCTTGCAAGATTGGATTAGTAGCTTAAGGAAGTATTTAAATATAGGTTTTAGCTCATATAGTCAAAAAGAATTCAATACTTTAAGTAAAATAAAATATATATTTTTAGCTATTGTTATATTGATTCCTCTTTTTAAAGGAATGAATCTACTAGGAAGTGATTGGAGTCATGCTTTTTGCCAAATGTGTCCTGCTAGAGTTATAACCCCTATGTTTAGTGGTGATTTTTCACAAATTAAAATAGATTATTCTTCCAACACTCTTATGATATTAACAACTTTAGGAATAGTTTTTACTGTTATGTTTTTTGTTGGAAGTTTTTTTAAAAAGAGATTTTTTTGTTTCTTTTGTCCTATGAGTGCTTTGCACTATATTTTTTCCAAATTTTCTATATTAAAATTTGTAAAAGAAGGAGATAAATGTACAAAATGTGGTGCTTGTTATGCTGTTTGTGATATGCAAATCAAAGATATAGCTGATGATATATCAAGTAAAAATATATTAAGAGATGATTGTATTTTATGTCTTAAATGTATAGCAGCTTGTCCTGAAGAAGAAGCTCTTCATCTAGATATAATCAATTTTAGTATATTTACATCAACTAAAGAGGGTTTTGAAAAAAGAATGGGGTATAAAGATGAGTCTAAATAAACAAAATATTGAATCACCAAAGGATAGACAAAATAGACATAAAGCAATGGAAGCCATAAGAGTACTAAATAACCTAAAAGAGGATTTTAAGTATCCAATTAAAGCTATGGATTATTTTTATGATCTTTTTGAGAGAGTATATTGTAAAAATGAGTCTTTACATAAAAATAAAGTAAAAGTAGGTGTTATGTGTATTCAAATACCATCAGAAATAATTTATGCTCTTGATTGTGTACCTATAAGACTTTGTAATGGATTTTATACAGATGATGAGATAGGTAGTGAATTTTTACCACAAAAATCTTGTCCTTTAATAAAAGCAACTATAGGATATTTTGCATCTGATAACTTTATAGATAAGCCAGATATTATATTTTCTCCAACTACATGTGATCAAAAAACAAAAGCAGGAGCTATTATATCAAATTTTGGACATAGAGTAGTAGATGTTGATTATCCTCGTACAAAAGAGAGTGAAGCAAGTAGAGAGTTTTGGAGAAAAAGTGTTAAAAATTTTGCTATAACACTTAGTAAATTTCAATCCAAAAAACTAAATAAAAAAAATCTAAAAAACTCTATATCAAAAATAGGATATGCCCAATCACTCTATCATAAATTATCATCATTTAGGCAAAGTAATAATATATCTATTCGTGGAGTAGATGTTTTTTTGATAACAAATGCTTTTTTCTTTGATAATATAAATAATTGGATAAAAGCTGTGGAAGCTCTTTTAAAAGAGCTCCAAAATAGAGTTGATTCACAAATATATATAGCAAATAAAATAAGCCCTAGAATACTCTATACAGGTTCACCTCCTATTTTTCCAAACTATAAAATCCCCTATCTTATAGAACAATCAGATGCTATTATTGTAGCTGATGAGAGTTGTAGTTCTAATAGAATGTTCAATGATATGGCTGGAGTTGATGAGTGGTTATTAGATGATATGCTTGATTCTATATCAGATAAATATCTAAAAGCCTGTACTTGCCCTATTTTTACTAAAAATGAAGATAGAATAAGAAGAATTATACATCTAGTCAAAAAGTATCAAGCAGATGGGGTGGTCTATCAAGCTTTTGCTGGATGTAGTGTATATGAGCTTGAACAAAGAAGTGTTTTAGAGGCTATGGAAAAAGAAGGCATTGCTATATTGTATTTAGAAAGCGATTATAGCCCATCTCAAAGCGGACAATTAAGTACTAGAATTGAAGCTTTTATAGAAGCTCTTAAAAATAAAAAAAGGAATAAAAAATGAAATACTTTGCAGGTATTGATATAGGTTCTACTTCTATAAAAATAACTATTATAGATGAAGAGCAAAATATTGTTGGATATAAAATAAGTGCAAGTGGTAGTATGTTTTACAAATACGCAAAAGAGTCTCTTCAAGAGCTTCTTTTGTCTTTAGCAATAGATCAATCAAATCTAGTTTATATAGTCTCTACAGGATATGGAAGAAAACTATATAAAGAGGCAAATGAAAATATAAGTGAAATAACAGCAAATGCCATAGGTGCAAAAGCAGCAGCAAAAGAGTATGGAGAGATAAAAACTATTATCAATATAGGTGGGCAAGATAGTAAAGCAATATCACTTGATAATGAAGGAAATGTAGTAAATTTTGCTATGAATGATAGATGTGCAGCTGGAACTGGTAAGTTTTTAGATGTTGTTGCTTTAAAACTTGAATTAGATATAGATGATTTAGGCAAATATCACTTTTTATCTACAGGTGTTCCTTTGTCTGTAAGTAGCACTTGTGCAGTCTTTGCAGAATCAGAGATTATAGGGCTTCTTGGTAATAATCATAGTGTTGAGGATATAGTATGTGGAGTACACTACTCTATAGCAAAAAGAGTAGTTAAATTGGTAAAAAGGGTTGGAATAAAAGAAAATATCTACTTTGATGGTGGCCCTGCTATAAATAAAGGGCTTGTAAATGCTATAGAAAACGAACTTGGTAAAAAAATCTTTATACCAAAATATCCTCAAATAACCACCTCTTATGGAGCTGCTATTATTGGTATAGACTCTTATAAATATGAGTATGGTTTATGATATTTTTGGCTATCTTTTTTCTAGGACTACAACTAGGGGCTACAGCTTGTTCTATAAGCTGTATGCCTATACTTACTCCTTTACTACTTCTAAATAGTCAAAGCAAAACAGCATCACTAAAGCTATTGTATAGCTTTTTTATCTCCAAAGTTATAGCCTATACATTTATTTCTACTATAGCTTTTTTGGTTCAATCTTAATACAAAATATAACAACAAATTTTAATATCAACAAACTTTTAGGCTTAGTGATGGTTCTTTTGGGACTAATAATATTATATAAATTATTTTTCAATACATCAACGTGTAAAAATAACTGTAGTACTAAATATAGTTATAAAAGTTATTATTTAATAGGTTTTTTATCTTCTTTTAACTTTTGTATCCCTTTAATATCTTTAATCTCAATAAGCTCTTTTTCTCCATCATTTATGGATTCATTTTTATATGGTTTGTTTTTTGGTTTTGGTGTTGTTATAATACCATTTTTATTTTTTTACTTTTTTATATTCTCTATTGGTTCACATATTATATCTATATTTTACAAATACAAAAAACATATAGAATCCTTATCTGCTTTTGTATTTATACTAAGTGGAGCTTTAATAT
>JAAYJJ010000029.1 GCA_012522985.1 Aliarcobacter butzleri | reverse complement strand
TATAGAAAGCTCACTTAGATCTTTGTTTAGTTCATTTGCCTTTGCAACAGCAAGTTTAGTGATATAATAAGCCTCTCTAAAAGGAATATTTTGTTTTACTACCATATAATCAGCCAAATCTGTAGCACTAAGATGTCCTACTTTTGCAGCTTTTAGCATATTTTCTGGATGAATTATCAAAGTTCTCATTACATCACTTAGGATATCTAGTGAAATATGCATAGTTTTAACACTATCAAAAACACCTTCTTTATCTTCTTGAGTATCTTTGTTATATGCTAGAGGTAAGCCCTTCATTACAGTCAAAAGTCCAAAAAGATTACCATAAACTCTACCTGTTTTACCTCTTAGAAGCTCTGGAACATCTGGATTTTTCTTTTGTGGCATAATAGAGCTAGTTGTAGCATACTCATCACTCATACTTACAAACTTAAACTCATAACTAGACCATAAAATAAGCTCTTCAGATAGCCTACTTATATGCATCATCACTACACTTATAGCATAAAGCAAATCAAGAGCAAAATCTCTATCACTTACACTATCTTGAGCATTGAGTGTAGGCGCATAAAAGCCTAGAAGTTCACTTGTTAGGTCTCTATCTATCTTATGTGGAGTTCCAGCCATTGCTGCACTTCCTAGTGGAGAGTAGTTGTTTCTTTTAAAAGTACTCTCTAGCCTTTCAAAATCTCTTCTAAACATAGCACAATATGAGAGCATATGATATCCAAAGTTAATAGGTTGAGCATGTTGAAGATGTGTCATACCTGGCATAAGTGTAGTACTATGTTCTGAGGCTATATCTACCAATACAGAAATTAAGTTTTTAACCTTATCTCTTAAAAGCATACTATTTTCCAGTACATATAGTCTAAAATCTGTTGCTACTTGATCATTTCTACTTCTTGCTGTATGTACCTTTTTGCCTACATCACCAATAAGCTCTATAAGCTTAGATTCTATTGCCATATGTATATCTTCTTGAGAGATATCAAAGATAAACTTACCTTCTTTTATAAGCTCTTTTATCTCTAAAAGTCCCTTTTCTATCATCTCTTGTTCAGCAACTGTAATAATACCTTGTAAGGCTAACATCTTACTATGAGCTATAGAGCCCTTGATATCTTGAGCATAAAGCTCTTTATCAAACATAATAGAGGCGTTAAACTCATCTAGAAGCTTTGCATTTGTATTTTTTAGGATTTGACTGTTTTGTTTCATATCTATATCTTTGTTTTAAAATATCTGTATTTTATCTAAATTTTAATAAATTGACAATTAATAATACTTTTTGATACAATTTCATAAAATAACTTAAACAAAGTTATGTTTTGTATTTTACTATAGTTGATTGTCTACTAAAATCATCTTAAAAAGACAAAACATAACAAAAAAGGAGAAATATGTTAGAAGAGTTTAAAAAGTTCCTTATTCAAGGTAATATGATTGATATGGCAGTGGGCTTTATATTTGGTGCTGCTTTTTCTACACTAGTTCAATCTATGGTAAACAATATAGTTATGCCTCCAATAGGTATGCTTTTAGGTAAGGTTGATTTTTCAAACCTTTTTATAGCTTTAGATGGTAACACATATACTACTATTGCAGCTTCGGAAGAAGCAGGAGCTCCAGCTATAAAGTATGGTATGTTTATAAATGATACAATATCGTTTTTAATCCTTGGTACTATTATGTTTATGGTAGTCAAAAGTTATAACAAACTAAGAGCAGAAGAAGTACAAGAAGAAGCACCAGCACCAACAGAAAAAGTATGTAGTGAATGCGCTATGAGTATTCCTATTGCAGCTAAAAAATGTGCTTATTGTGGGAATACCCATCTTTAAAAAGAAGTAGGTTAATCCCTACTTCCTTTTAATATTTTAGTTATATAGGTAATATTCTTATGTTTTCATCTACTTTTTGTCTAAGAACGGACTCTATAGCATAAAGTGTCCCTGTACTACCACTAGCACATGAGCTACAAGCTCCTAAGTATCGAATATATATATCAAAATGAGGTAAGTTTTCTTTTATATCAATAACTTCCATATTACCCCCATCCATTACAAGCATTGGTCTTATATACTCATCTAGAGTTGATTCTACTTTTTTGATTCTTTGAACCATAGTCATATCAGCAAAAGCCATCTCTACACCACTTGATTCTTTTTCTATAGCTACTTTTAGTTTTTCTTCTTCCATTTCTCTTCTAACATCAGCTAAAACATCAACCAAATAGATATCTCTTTTTTCATGTCCACCTGGTCTTATACATGATTTACAAAATGCTCCTGCTTTTGTGTAGTCAGTTATCTCTTCTATTGTTGTTAAGTCATTGAGTCTTATAACATCTCTTAGCGTAGATAAACTAACCCTTGCACATTCACATACTATATAATCACTCTCAAAACTCTCACTATCTACACCTTTGTATAGTCCTGCTGCTTGTTTGATAACATCATATGCCATTACCGAACAGTGCATTTTTTGAGGTGGAACTGCTGGAGTGTTTTCATCATCTCTAAGAGCTTTTTCAACATCAATATTTGTTATTTTAACTGCTTCATCTACTGTTTTGTTTAGTGTAAGTTCAGTCATAACATCACTTGAAGCTATAGCTGTACCACATCCAAAAGATTTAAACTTAGCTGCTATAATCTTGTCATTTGATTCATCTACTACCCAATAAAGCCTTACAGCATCACCACAAGACTCCGCTCCAAAATCAGCAACTATTAGTTTTCCACCAAGAGCTGCAGCATCTCCTTCTGTTAGTTCTCCCATATGTTGTGGGTTGTTCATTCTTCTTTGAACTTCTTGTGAATATTCATCCCAGATTGAACCTGTTATTAAATCGCCTTTTGCCATTTTATCTCCTTTTGAGCTTAATTATTTTGTGGTTTATATGCATATGAGCTTGATATTGCTCTTAATCTTTGTACTGCTTTGGTAACAATATCTATAGCATAATCAATCTGCTCTTCTGTGTTAAATCTACTTAAACTAAATCTAACTCCCGTATGAGCTAGTTCACTATCATCACCAAAAGCATTCATAACTGGATTTGCTTCTAGATCTTCACTAGCACAGGCACTTCCAGTACTAGCCCCAATTCCTGCTTGATTTAGATCCCAAAGCATCGCTTCACCCTCAACTCCTCTAAAACTTATCAAAGATGTATTTGGAGTTCTATTTTCTTTACCACCTATCAAAATAGTATCTGGAAGCTTTAATAAAGCATTTTCTAGCTTATCTCTTAGCTTTCTTACATGGTTATCTTCATAAGCAAGTGCCATAGTAGAAGTAGCTAGTCTCATAGCCCATCCCATACCTACCATAGATGCAACATCAACTGTTCCAGCTCTTTTGCCACCCATTTGTTCACCACCATGCAATAAAGGAGTAAGTTTAATACCAGATTTGATATAAAGCCCCCCTATGCCTTTTGGTCCATGAAATTTATGAGCTGAAAATGAGAGTAAATCTACATTTGCATCTTGAACATCAACTTTAACTTTACCTATAGCTTGAGTTGCATCTGTATGAAAAAGTACCTCTTTTTGTTTACAGATTTCACCTATTTCTTTAATAGGAAAGAGTTTTCCTGTTTCATTGTTTGCCCACATTACGCTAACCAAAGCTGTATCATCTCTAATAAAATCTTTTACTGTATGAGCTTCTAATACTCCAGATTCATTAACTGGTAAATATGTAACACTTACTCCTTGAGTCTCCAAAAACTTACATACAGCAGTTATAGAAGGGTGTTCTACTTCTGTAGTAATAATATGTTTTTTATCACCATTTAATATTTTATCTATCCAAACTGATTTTAAAACCCAGTTGTTACTTTCTGTAGCATTTGCAGTAACTACTATATCATCTCTATCATCTGCATTGATCCCTTCATAGAGATAATCAAGAGCTTCTATCATCTTTGGATGAGTTCCGCTTCCAAACCTATGCAAAGAGTTTGGGTTGCCATATATATCACAAAAAAATGGTTTCATCTCCTCAAAAACCTTTGGATCAACCATTGTTGTGGCATTGTTATCTAAATAAACTTCCATTTTCCTACCTTTATAAAGTATTGTTTTAAACACTTTTGACATTTTAAACTAAATAGGATAAAAATTGTCTTAATTAAAACAGATTTTTTAAAAACTTAATTTTTAATTTTTCTTCAAATAAAAACATATTCTATATTTTTGTAACTTTGAACTAATTTAAACATATTTAAATAAAATTTAATCTTTATTATAGTAAAATTCGCAATCAAGTTTTTAGTAGGGATACGCAAGCCGAAAGGGACTTAGAAATATTATAGGAGATATAGAATGAAAAAAATCGTTCTTTTAATGTTAGCATTTGCTGGTTTTGCTTTAGCAAACGATGGTGAATCAATGATAAAAGCTTACTCAGTAGTAGCTGCTGGTGTTGGTCTTGGACTTGCTGCACTTGGTGGTGCTATAGGTATGGGTAATGCTGCTGCTGCAACTATAGCTGGAACAGCTAGAAACCCAGGTCTAGGTGGAAAACTTATGACTACTATGTTTATTGCTCTAGCTATGATTGAAGCACAAGTTATCTATACACTTGTTATCGCTTTGATTGCACTTTATGCAAACCCATTTCTATAATAGGTAAACATAAACTATACTCTTTAGGCTCTACCTTGGAGCCTAAAGAAAACTTCTTTTTACTGCGGTCGTGGTGGAATTGGTAGACACGCCATCTTGAGGGAATAATCCAAGGTATATGTCGTTGAATTAATTTTTTATTGTTTGCGGTTGTGGTGGAATTGGTAGACACGTACGCTTGAGGGGCGTATGACGCAAGTTGTGGGGGTTCGAGTCCCCCCAACCGCACCATTAAAGAATTTAAAAATCAACAAAACCTAGCAGTAGTTCTTGACTCATTTTACACTATTGACAACACTTTGACAACCAATTTTTCTCGGTCTTTTCTCGGTAAAGCTTCAAAAAACAAGATATACTTAAACAAAACTTAAACAAATCAGTAAAACATCGATAGATTCGTGCTTCGTTAACAATTAAACTGTGTTTTTATACTAAATTTTACAACTAATACCACCTTAACGATGTTTTGCAAGTTTTATAAGATTTGCAAGTTTTACATAGTATATTACTGAATTTGGTTATAATGAATATTTGTGTAATAAGTCACTTTATAAAATTAATTACTTGTACAATACGCTAGCAATTTTTTAATTCAAAATTACATAATGTATCTTTATGAAACATAGGCAAATATTTAATAGGTCACAATATATCACATCGTTTCATTGATTAATATTTTGCAAAAATCTTCAATCTTTTTATTATACTATTATATAGATAGTGATTTTATCCTATCACATAAATTTTAGGAGAAAATATGCCAAAAATGCAATCTAAAAACAAATGTTCATTATTAGATATTCACAAATATTCAAAAGATGCGTTTCAATATTTGTTAGATAGATTAAGGGATGATAATTTTAAACGCCCATATATTTACTATGACAAAGCAATAAATGCCGTAACAGGCATACTATGGGATATTACACAAGAAGATGAAGAACTCAAAGAAATTATTGAGGGAATGGATGAAATTGATGGTATTAGTGCTCAAAACAGTAAAAGTTCAAATGAAAAAAGAGTTGAAACTTGGTTAAAAAAAGCATATTTTGAACATCTTTATGGGGATTACAGAATTTCAAGAAATATGTTATTAAAATTTATGCTTACTATTATAAAGCCCAATAATGAGGATGGAAAGAAAAAACTAAAATATTCAAGTAGATACTATTTTGAGCAATATAACGATAAATTCAAAAAACGACTTAGTCGCTGCAGAAAAAATGAAAGGGTATATGAGCTTCAGAAAAAATATCCAGACCTTAATATAATTGATGCATATGCATATGGACTGATTATAGATAAGTTTAATACAACAAATGAAGATTTAGAATGGTTTGAAAAGCTTATTAAAATATTGACCAAAGAAAAGGAAGATTATGCTTAAACTTACATATAGAATACATCGAGACCGTTAAATATGCCGTTTTGTTGTATCCTTTTGTTGATTTGAAAATGGCTCAAAGTTTTGAGAATTTTAACCTTTAATATTTTTTATTCTTCTATAGTCCATATTAATTTATCTCGTACAAATCCAAGTTTTGGAAGTTGTGCAAGGAGTTTTTTCTCCTTCAAGTTCAATACGATGTGATGAATTGACAATTCTATCAAGTGTTGCATCGGCTATTGTATTATTTTGTAAAAATCCATACCAGTCCTTTACCGCCAATTGTGAAGTGATAATTGTGGAAAAAAATTCAGACCTTGTTTCTATTATCTCAAATAAATTAGCTGCATCATCCACAGATATAGGAGATATGCCAAAGTACTCAATACATTTTCCTTTTGGTTTTCACCTGTTAGTGTATGGGCAATATCTTTAATGGCGTCATAAATTAAAACGGATAAATTACGGTTTTGATTTTTTTGAGCTTGTCTTATCATAATAACGCCACAATATCATACTTTTGATAAACTATCACTTATAAACATTATTATATATCAAATATTTTAGCACTCTATATTGACAAGTGCTAAAATATTTGATATAATTCCACAAAGTTGATAGTTAATATATCAACTTGTGAATTTTAACTCAAGGAGTCAATTATGTTATTAACTAGATTTCAACCTCACAACACATTTTTTGATTTTGCAAAAGTTTTTGAAAATTATCCTCAAGTAAGTGATGAAAACGGTATAAATGCTTTTATGCCTAAAGTCAACACTCTCGAAGGAGAACACGCTTATCATATAATGGTCGATTTACCAGGAATCAAAAAAGAAGATATAAACATCGATTTAAACGATAATATTTTAACTATATACGGTTCAAGGGAGTACAAGCAAGAGACAAAAAAAGAGGATTATTACAAGATAGAGTCATCTTTTGGTAAGTTTCAAAGAGCTTTTAGTCTGCCTGAAAATATCGATACGGAAAATATTTCAGCTTCGAGTGATAACGGAGTTTTGGAAATAGTTGTACCGAAAAAACAACAAATTGAAAATAAGAAGAAAATATCTATTAGCTGATAATGAAAAATATAAACAAACTTTTCAAGTACAACAAAAACGATTTTTTGGTTGTACTTGCATTTGAATTAAGTGTAATTTTCGGTACAATTTATTTTATAAAATCTTAAAATGGAGCATGGTTTTGTGTGTTGATTTACACACAAAACCATCTCAATAATATCCTACATTTTCTTCAATACGACCCAAATTACGACCCAATTTTTTGTAAATTTGGTTGTATTACCTTAACATACTTAGTTTTTTTAGCCACTTAGAACATACTAAATTAAGGCTATTAAAAGAAAAAACAAGAATAAAAAAATTTGAACAAAATTCTATTGTTTTTTATCAAGGTGATACAATAAATCATTTTTACTTTTTATTAAAAGGTGTAGTAAAGAGATACATAGCTAGTGATAATGGACTTATAACAACTATAAAACAATATACTTCACCGTCTTTTATCAATGATGATGAAGCCTTAATTTGTGATAAATTTCAGTCAAATATTGAAACATTAAGTAAATGCGAGATATTGTATATAGAAAAAGATTTTTTTATTGATTTAACTCAACTTTCGCACATAGATTCCAATAAATTCATGAACTAAAGTTGATAAATAAAGTCCATAAGTAGGCACTTTTTAGTATAATTACGTTACCACTAACATCATTATAAAGGTCTATCTTATG
>JAAYJJ010000028.1 GCA_012522985.1 Aliarcobacter butzleri | reverse complement strand
CATAAGATAGACCTTTATAATGATGTTAGTGGTAACGTAATTATACTAAAAAGTGCCTACTTATGGACTTTATTTATCAACTTTAGTTCATGAATTTATTGGAATCTATGTGCGAAAGTTGAGTTAAGTAAATCAAAAAATACTATCAATGCAGATATCATACCTGAAATCCTAGCTACTACCCCTCTAACAAATATAGCAGAATATGCAAAGGAATTAAAGAAAGCTAATCTATCACAACAAATCTATCTTTTAACTATTAAGCTACAAGAAAAATTTGATATAGAGTTGATAGAGCAGATGAATGCTCTTAAACTCCAAATAGAAGAGATTGATGGTATAAGAAAACTAAAACTAGAAGATGATAGGTTATTTAATTTTTTTGAAAAGCTAGATTTAGATTTTGATGAAGTAGATAAAATCAAATTTGAATATTTATATGATGATTTGTTAGTTAAAAATGAAATAACAATGCTATCATCTTTACCAGGGGTTGGAAAAAGCTTAATTAGTGTACATCTATGTGATCATCTTCTTAAAACTAAAAAGATTAAACAACTATTTTATCTTGATGGAGACAACGGGCTATCAACCATAAAAGATAGAAATATACATCACTATAAACTTAAATATGGTAATCAATTTAGGTACTTTGTCGGCAAAAGCAGAAGTGAACTAAAACAAATTATACAAAAATTACAACAGATGAACCTTGAAGATACATTAATAGTATTTGATAGTATAAAAAACTTCATTGATGGAGATAGAGATAAAAACAAAGATGTATCTATAGTAATGGAAACTTTAAAGTCTCTAAGAAACAATGGTGCAACTGTTTTATTTCTACATCACCAAAACAAAAAACAAAAAGATTTCAATAGTGACTTTGCAGGCTCTAGTGCATTTGCTGAAGATACTACAAATGCTATTAGATTAGAGTTCAATAAAGACAAAGAAACATTTATACTTACACCTTTTAAAGCTAGAGCAGGTCACCTTGAGGAAATAGCATTAAAGCTAGATAACTCAAATTTAGTTAGAGTTGATGTAGAGTTTGCAAAACAAACAGCAGAAGATGAAGAGATGATTATAGAAACGATTGAATTTATAAAGTCTTCATACTCTCAACCTATCTGGAGTGATCTATGGAAAAATCTTATAGAGCTAGGATATAACAAAGAAAAAGCAAGTAAGATCATAAAAGCTGGAGAAGGTAAAATCTGGAACTTCAAAAGAGGAGACAGAAACAACCAAAAAGTATATTTCCTTATAGATGAAAAAGAAACAATTATAGAGTATGTATATCAAGATAGTACTAGAACAACTAAGAGTACCAAGAGAAGTGGGAGAAGTGAGAGAACCCCATTTGATGGGACTTCTAAAGAATTGTATAACAATAATCCCTATAATACTAAACAAAAGAGTACCCAGAGTAGTGGGATAAGTGAGAGAAGTGGGAGAACCCCATTTGATGGGACTTCCAAAGAGTTGTATAACAATAACCCCTATAATACTAAACAAAAGAGTACCCAGAGTAGTGGAATAAGTAAGAGAAGTGGGAGAACCCCATTTGATGGGGGTTTTGATGATTTGGAAGTGTATATACCAAATATTAATATTTAGGAGGATATAATTATGAATATAAATGAAAAACAACATACATTAATACATGAAGAAGATAGATTGTTAAAAATTGAAGATGTTTTAGAGTACATCCCTGTGTCTAAGCAACATTGGTACAATCTTGTTAAAACTGGAAAAGCACCAAAACAAATTAAATTTGGCACTTCTAGTTTTTGGAAATATTCAGATATTCAAAAGTTAATACAACAAGGTATATAACATACGGTAACTATCACGGTAAATATAAAAAGTATAATAACAATACTCCCACTATATAAGCCATTGATAGCTATTGTATTAGTCCCTTTGGGGTAACTATAATCCTGATTGGGCTGTTTTAATAGAAAAAGACAATAGTGAAAAGCTTTATTTTGTAGTAGAAAGTAAAGGAACTAGCTTAGGACTTGATTTAAGGAGTAGTGAAAGTGGCAAAATCAAGTGTGGACAAGAACATTTTAAAGCTTTAAAATCAGAAGTAAAATTAGTTCAGTCTAAAGACTATAGTGAGTTTGTGCAAAATATAATATAACTAAAAAGCTTTTTTT
>JAAYJJ010000196.1 GCA_012522985.1 Aliarcobacter butzleri | reverse complement strand
TTGCCTTTGTTTTAAACTCTATCTCATATCCCAATCTATCCAAGATCAAATCTAGAGTTCTAACAGAAGTATTACCCATTTCACCTCTTTCAAGCTTACCTAAAGTTACTCTACTTATACCAGATATTGTAGCTAGTTCTTCTTGAGTGATTTTCTTTTCTTCACGTAAAAGTCTAATATTTTGCCCTATTTCATATAGTTTCAAATCTTATCTCCTTATGACTTTTTTCATCTAAGGAAATTTTCCAAATATTTAATATCTCTTTTCCTATAGTTTTAAAGTTTCTATTGATTTTTATATACCTTTGTAACATAACTATACTTTTTTTTAAAGATTTTATACAACTATCATATAGCTCATCAGCTTCGCTTTTGTTCAAATAGCAGTTTTGTACTCCAAATCTTATAAGCTCTTTTTTTCCAAACCAAACTTTTTTTCCAAACATAGTAAGGGCTGGTCTATCTTTTTTAAAATAAACAACTGTATTTACGACATCATATGCAGGAGCAAAACAGATCTTTGAAAAATCATCATTATACAAGATTCCAAAATTTTTCAAATGTGCATCTCCATTTTTAAGCAAATAATTCATCACTATCAATCTATAAAAGCTTTTCATATCCTCTTTTTTTTGAGTACTTATACTAAAAATCACTTTTGCAACTTGTTCATAACTTCCACTATATTTTTCATCTTTATTTTTTCCAAGCAAACATAAAATCTCTTCAAAACCTAAAAAACTATCACTTTTTCTATCATAATTAAATCTTTCTACTAATAAAAATTTATTATTTTTTGATAGCTTTATATTTGGGATCTTTACTCCAGCATTTTTGATAGCTTTTAAACAAAAATACTCATTTAAAGCTAACTGTGGATACTCATCCGCCCAAGTTTTTATAATATACTCTTTTGCTACTAGGCTCTCTTTATCTTTTAACACTGCTAGTGACTTTGGTTGAACTCCACTTATAGCATTTTTATCTAAAAAAGTTTTGATGATTTTTGAAAAAGTATCTTCTGTATCATTTTGTAAAACCTCATCCAAATCAAAAGACAAAAACTCTTTTTTTGTAAAACTACTTTCAAAAGTAAGCCTACTTTGTATATTTGAACAAATATATGAAAAAACCAAAAAATCATCTATATATCCATACTCTTTGGATAAATAGTTTTTAAAAATCTCAAAAAGATACCCCTCAGGCATATTCATATCAAAGATAGGATGAAGTTTATGTTTCCATATGTAAGATGAGTTTTTATATGGCTTAATCAAAGATATAGGTTTATAATCTTCTAAATAGTTAAATCCATATTGATTTTTATCTTTTTCAAAAAAGAGTTTGCCAACAACTCTTTTATCAATCTTTACAGATATATTTTTCATATCCAATCCTACTATGATAAATTTACTTATCATTATATACTATTTATCTACAAATGTAAAGTAGATTTATCATTTTATATCTAATTGTTTGGATTTTTTCTAAAAACTCTTATCAGTTTTGCAAAAGCTAGATAGATTTTGGCTTTAAATCCTAGCTTTTTTCTATCTTGAAGATATTTTACTATATCACTATGTCCAAACATAGATGCAAAAAAAAGAGGTGTAGTACCTAAGCCGTTGTTTTCATATATATTTGCACCAGCTTCTACCAAAGCTTTTACAATATCAAGATATCCTTTAAAAC
>JAAYJJ010000195.1 GCA_012522985.1 Aliarcobacter butzleri | reverse complement strand
CTTTTATGTAGTTCACTTTTTATCATAAGTGATAAAATATCTTTACTCCAACCATTTTGTAGGATTTGTTCCATATACCAATATCTAACACTTTTTTCTTTTATTTTTTGAATTAATATAATATTATGAGTCCAAGGAATTTGTGCCACTAATAATGGCATTTTTTCATTTTCTATTTGTGCAACTGCTGGTTGCACTTTTGAGTTTTCCAATTGTGCCACTGCTAGTGGCACTTTTTCAAATTCAACTTGATACTCTTTATAAAATCTAACCATTCTTTTTAAATTTCTTGTAGAAAATCCTCTCATATTTGGAAACTCTTGTAAAATATCAGCACTTAATTTATCAATAACTTTTGCACCCCAACCTAAACTTTGTTGCTTTTTATCAATCATAGCTCCAATACTAAAATAAAGAAAAACCATCTCTTGATTTACAGCATTAAAAGCTTTTTGTTGAGAAAGTTTGATTTGATTTTTTATATCTATTAAAAATTTACTATAATTCTCATCTAAGCTTATGGTTTGTGTCATTTATCATCTCCAAATCTTCTTTCACTAACTCTTCTAATTCTTTGATTGTAGGCAATACAATCTTATACTTTGATACAAAAAGGTTTTCATCTAATCCCGCTGTTGCATATTCTGCTGATAGTTTCAACTTCATAAAATGTTCTTTTGAGTTCATCATCTATTTTGAATTGGTCAGTCAGTGATTGACTAATTTGAGGATATGTAAGATAAAATTGTCGCATAAGCTTAAAGGCTTTAGATGACATCCCTTTGATATGAGATAATCTTTGAGCCAAATTTTCTATAAGCTTAGTTCCATAGGTTGTTTTCAATATTATACTCTATATTATAGTTTTTATCTAAACAAATTATATCAGTATGTTTGTTTTCTTCTTCACCCATACATATATCTTTCTATTTAATATTTATGCTATATTTTACCTAAAAAATACTAAAAATTATCTTAAGTGGTTAGTGGTGATTAGTTAGTGGTAAATGGTAATTGGTTAGTGGTAATTGGTTAGTGGTTATTGGTAATTGGTGACTACTCACAATTCACTTCTCACGATTTACTTCTCACGAAACAATTCCTAAATCCTCACTTCTCACGATTCACTTCTCACGATTCACTTTTCACGATTCACTTCTCACGATTTACTTCTCACGATTCACTTTTCACGATTCACTTTTCACGATTCACTTCTCACGATTCACTTCTCACGATTTAACTCTTCCCTTATTAAAAATCAAGTCCAATACAATCAGTAATCTCTTTGATAATTTTTGGAAAATCTTCATCAAAGTTGTCTAAAAAAGTTTTATCTATAAGCTTGATACTATTTAAAAGTTCTTTTGGAAAACTAACCATTCTTACAAGAAGTTCTTCATTTGAAAAACCTGCTTTTTTATGTGCTGAATCCAAAATCTCTTTCCATGAAAAGTCATAAAACTTCCAAATAAGATATATGTCAAAAACATCTTTTGGATTGTCTCTACCTATAATAGCTGTGAGTTTATTGCTTAAAATATTTTCTATATTATCAATAAGATAATTTGAAGAAGTTACAACTACATCTTTGTATCTAAATGCAATATCATTTACAAAATCAACTTGCAATAGATCATCTATATAGAAT
>JAAYJJ010000194.1 GCA_012522985.1 Aliarcobacter butzleri | reverse complement strand
GTGAGGCTAGTAGGTTTGAAAAATCATTTATTGTTATGATATCTGTTATAGTTATAGCATGTCCTTGTGCTTTGTCTTTAGCTACACCAATAGCCTCTTTGGTAGGAATAAGCCAACTTGCCAAAAACAAACTAGTCTTTAAAGAGTCTAGATTTTTAGAAACCATGGCAAAGGCTACTGTTTTGGTTCTTGATAAAACAGGAACTATTACCCAAGGAAAACTATCAGTTATAGAACAAAAAATAGAAAAAGAGTTTGATATAAACTTGCTTTATACCATAGTTTCTTCATCAAACCATCTAGTAAGCCAAACTATCAAAAAACACCTTGAAGAGCAGTACCAAGATCTAAGCTCATATGAACTAAATGAGTATAAAACCATAGATGCCAAAGGTATGTATGCCATATATAAAGACTCTACACTTCTAGGTGGCAACAAAGCTATGCTAGAAGAGTATAATATAGAGATTAAAGAAAAGAGCAAATCTACTATGTTTTATTTTGCTATAGATGGCAAGCTAATGGCTAGCTTTTATCTTCAAGATATATTAAAGCCCGATGCTATAAAAAGCCTTCAAACACTAAAAAAACAAAACTTAAAACTTATTATGCTAACAGGAGATAATGAGTTTGTAGCCAAAGAGATCTCTTCTAAGGTAGGAATAGATAGCTACCACCACTCTTTAAGCCCTATAGATAAAGCAAACTTTATAGATGCCCTAAAAACAAAAAAAGAGATAGTCGTTATGGCTGGAGATGGTGTTAATGATGCTCTAGCTCTATCAAAAAGCGATATATCAATAGCTATGGGAAGTGGAGCAGATATCTCTATAGCTACAAGTGATGTTATTATACTTGATGACTCTTTAGAAGGGCTTGTTAAGTCTTTTGAAATCTCAAATAAAACATATAGACTTATCAAACAAAACTTAGGTATCTCTCTTGTTTACAATGCCATAACTATACCTATTGCGATGGCTGGATATGTAATACCTTTAGTTGCGGCTATCTCTATGAGTCTAAGTTCATTACTTGTTGTGGGTAACTCTTTACGGATTAAAAATGATAAAAAATAGTGAAGTTTTAATCTCAGTTCTTTTAGAAAATCCCTATTTCCAAGAGATAAAAGAGAGAATCCCTGTTCATAAACTATTAAAAAACACTCTAACAAAACATATTTTTGATATGGTTCTTTTTGCAAAATATCAAAATAACCTATTAACTATTGGAGTTCATCACCCTGTAGCTCAGTTTGAGCTAAATAACTTCAAACCAATTTTAATAAAATATGCTAAAATGCTAGATAGATTTAAAGATATACAAGAAGTTAGAGTATTTAGGTATGAAAAGCTCAAAACTCCCCCTTTAATCAAAGAAAATGATATTATAAAGTACTCTTTTTTTCAAGAAAGATCTTATGGTATATTTGAAAATTATCTAAAAGATGATAAGCTATATGATCAAATAGAAGAGATTAGAGATATTATTAAAAAGGAAAAAAACAATGGAAATTAGTGGCACACTCTTTATGATGCTTATAGTATCTTTGGTAGTAGGTTTTTCTATTTTAGCATTTTTTTTATGGGGTGTTAAAAGTGGGCAATTTGATGATTCAAAACGTATGATGGATGGATTGCTTTTTGATAGTGAAGATGATTTAAACGATGCTTATCAAAAAGGGCTTAAAAAAAAACAAGCCTTAGAGAAAAAAGAAGTCAAAAAATAGCTTAGTTTTTATATAAGATCCTTGCAAAAGCAAATATAAGTAGTATTAAGGCTATATCTTTTAAGCCATCATCATAAAGCATCAAAGATAGTGCAAAAAGCATAATAGCAAAAGACTTTATAAAAGGTGTTAAATACTCTTTGAACTCTTTTTTTATATAATCAAACTGCATATCATTGATCACTATACTCATTTCACCACTATTTGCCTTAGATATAAGCTCTTTTATAGATCTAAGATCTCGTGGCATAGATGATATATCATCTATAAGTGTAGCTATTAAGCCCTCTTTCATACCCAAAGCTTTTGGGATATTATCTTGTAAAATAGGTAAAATATCTTTTACACCATTGAAGTTTTCTATATATGTAGTTCCAAGCCCTTCTATTATAGCACTAACTCTTAGGATATAAACAGCATCACTAGGAAGTTTAAATGGTAGATTTCTAGTGCTTTCTAAAACTTCAAAAGCTAGTTTTTGCATACTCTCACTTGATAGATTTTCATTTGAAAATATCTCAAACATTCTTTGACTAAACTCTATCATAAGTGATTTTGGTGCTTCATAAGTGATAGTTCCAAGCCTTTTGTTTGCTCCTATAAAGCCTTCAAAATCCTCTTTATTTGCTGCATCTATAAGCTCAATAATAGCCACTCTTATATCATTTGGTATAGCTTTTACCATCCCAAAATCAAGTAAGATTAGATCTCCTTTTGGACTAACTAGCAAGTTACCAGGATGTGGATCAGCATGAAAGTAACCATTTACCAACATCTGCTGGGTATAAAAATCAACTAGTTTTGATATAAGTGGTCTAAAGTCTATATCAAAGCTCTTTAAAGCCTCTTTATCATCAAACCTAAATCCCTCTTCAAAGCTCATAACAATAGCATCTTCACTACAATACTCTTCATAAGCCTTTGGAAACAAAATCCCACTATCTTTATAAATTTTGCTAAACTTTTTTAGATTTTCAAGCTCTATTTTTAAGTTGCTCTCTTCTTGTATCATAGATGAAAACTCACTTATAACAGCGTCAATTGAGTTTTTGGTATAGTAAGAAAAAAGAGGTTTAAATAGAGTATTAAAAAAGTTTAATATCCTTATATCTACTAAAACTTGCTTTTGAATACCATATCTTCTTAGTTTAACTGCTACTTTTGTACCATCTTCTAGATATCCTATATGAACCTGTCCTATAGAAGCACTTGCTATTGGACTCTTTTCAAAGTTTTGAAATATATTTTTAGGAAATGCTTTTTCAAAAACTTTAGTAAACTCTTTTTCTTTCATAGAAGGAAGCTTATCATGAAGCTCTTTTAGCTCCACTAAGTACTCTGTATCAAAAAAGTCACTTCTTGTAGCAAGAACTTGAGCTAACTTTATAAAACTAGCTACTAGATAGACAATAGTCTGCTTTAGCTGATATGGTAAAAGTGG
>JAAYJJ010000193.1 GCA_012522985.1 Aliarcobacter butzleri | reverse complement strand
GTAGTGCCCACACACCATTAGTAAGGTGTTCTTGTGCCTTGACACCCTCTTTGAGCTGTGTTTTGGAACTTTCTATGAAACAACCGAGCACCAC
This sequence comes from Aliarcobacter butzleri, assembly GCA_012522985.1. Classification (GTDB taxonomy): domain Bacteria; phylum Campylobacterota; class Campylobacteria; order Campylobacterales; family Arcobacteraceae; genus UBA6211. The sequence continues at coordinate 2,827 of JAAYJJ010000193.1, read as the reverse complement.
CACTAACCACTAACCACTAACCACTTACCACTAACCGCTAACCACTAACCACTAACCACTAACCACTAACCACTAACAACTAACAACTAACAACTAACAACTATTGACTATTGACTATTGACTATTGACTAAAGATTAACGACTATTCTAACTCAATATATGTCCAACATCTTTTATAAAATAGACCTCACATCCACACTCTATAAAAAACTCTTTAGCAGCATATACATCTATAATCTTATCAATTTCTCCTAAATATACCTCTATAATAGTACCTTTTTTTATCAAAGCTCTTATCTCATCTTGATTCCACATATAATAAAGCAACTCTTTTAGCTCCAAAGCTCCATCTTCTTTTAAATAGTAAGATAAATCTATATCACTTGGATAAGAGCTATTTTGTAAAAAATTTTCTATATATTTTAAACTATCTTTGGCAAAAAACATCATTTGCATTCTTTTAAATTTATCATCTTTATTATTAAAAAATGCAGGAGAAAAAAGCTGTAATCTATCTACTCTAGTATCTATTGCCAAAGCCTCTTGAATAGCTTTGATAGCTCCATAGCTAAAGCCAGCTATAGTAAAATCACTATTATCAAGATATGCCTTAAAAAGCTCATCTTCACCTCTTAAACAAAATCCACTATAATACTTCACCGCTATCTTCCAAACTCTTTTTTATCTCTAAAATCTCTTCAATATTGGATAAAATCTCCTCTTTAAGAGATAGTTTAGTTTTAGTTATAAATTCATCAATACTATCTATCATCTTATAGTTTTCTTTCATCTTATATGCTATATTGTAGGCTTCTTGGATATCAGCTTCATCTATAGTAAAACTCTCTTTTTTGATTATCTCTAAAGCTATACTTGAACTAAGATAGTATTTAACCAAGCTTATTAGCTCTTGCTTTGATTTGATGGATTTATGCTGTAAATTTTTATATTTATCAAAAAACCTCTTAGTTGCTTTGGAAATAGCAGTTATTTCTAACTCTTCTTTAGTTAAAAATTGATTTTCACTCAATCCAAACTCTAGCTTTGATTTTGCTATTTGTATATCATCTTCAAGCAAGGAAACTCCACCTCTTCTTATCATATGAAGTAGTGCTTCATTTATCAAGGTTGATAGTGCAGATGAGCTAAATGAGTAAGTAGATGAGGCTAACTCTTCTATGTTGATGTTGTGTGTTTTGTTTTTAAGATAAAGTTTTAAAATCTCTAACCTATCTTCATAGCTAGGAAGTGATAAAAAAACTCTTCTATCAAAGCGTCCTGCTCTAAGAAGTGCTTCATCTAAAACCTCTATTTTATTTGTAGCTGCAATTACTACTACAGAATTATCACCTTCAAATCCATCCATAGCAGTTAAAAGCTCATTTAGTGTTGCTTCTCGCTCATCGTTGCTAAGTCCTGTTCTTTTTTTGCCTATAGCATCTATCTCATCTATAAAAATAACCGCAGGAGCTACTGATTTTGCCTTAGCAAATAGCTCTCTTACTTTTTTTGCTCCCATTCCTACATAAATATGTACAAAACTAGCTCCACTTTGATAAAAAAACGGTACATTAGCCTCACCTGCAACTGCTCTAGCTACCAAAGTCTTACCAACGCCAGGGGAGCCTACAAGTAAAACCCCTTTTGGAAGCTTGACCCCATATTTTAGATATTTTTTAGGATTATTTAGAAAATCAACTATTTCACTAAGTTCAGCTTTTGTATTTTTGATACCAGCAACATCACTAAACTTTATATCTGATTTTATAGGCTCTATGCTATCGCTTGATAAAGAGTGTTTTGATTCTTTTGATAGCTCTTTTTGGGATTCTAACTCTTGTGCAAAAACTTTATCCTCTTTTGATAAAAAAGGCTTTAGTTTTTCTCTAAAAAAGTGAAGTCCAAAAGCAAGTAACATAAGAAGAAGCAAAAAAACTATCCCTAAATAGTAGTTACTATTTTGTATATTAACTGAACTTTTAAAAATAGTATAAACAAAAAGTCCTAAAAGTATAGAAGATGATATTATCATCAGTTTTAAGTTATTTTTATTGTTATTTGAATTTGGCAACATTTTTATCCTTTTGTATCTCAAAATCACCTAGCTCAACCCAATCACCTACCAAATCAGTATCTGAACTTATCTCTATTTGGTTGTAGTATTGATCATATCCTAAATAGATACCATTTTTTTCTTGCTCTACTAATACTTTTAAAGGAGTTTTTATTTTTTGTCTAAACTCTAGGTTTTTATCTGCTATTTTAGATACTAGCTCATTGTATCTTAGTTTTGCCGTGTCTCCTCTTACAATCTCTTTCATAAGTGCTGATGGAGTTCCATCTCTTTTGGAGTAGGTAAAAGCGTGTATATGTGTTAGAGGAAACTTATCAAGATTACTCATAGCTTCACTCCATAGCTCATCACTTTCTTTTGGGTGTCCTACTATAAAATCACTTCCTATAGCATAGCCCTTATCAGCGATATATTCAAATAAAGCCAAATCATCTAAAACTTTATTTCTTCTATTCATCACCCTTAACATCTCTTTTGAGGTGTGTTGTAAAGCAATATGGAGATGTTTTGCCATCTGCTCTTCACCTAAAAGCTCTTTAAACTCATCATCTATTTGTACAGGCTCTACACTTCCTAGCCTTACTCTTCTTACGCCTTTTAGTTTAAAAATCTCTTTTAAAAGCTTCGCTAAAGAGCTATTTTTATCTTTTTTGCCATAACTTCCTATATTGGTTCCTGTTAGGATAAACTCCCCAAAGCCATTTGATGCCAACGTTGAGATTTGCTCTAATATAGTACTCATATCATAGCTTC
>JAAYJJ010000192.1 GCA_012522985.1 Aliarcobacter butzleri | reverse complement strand
AGATAGATATGGGCAAAATACTCTTTTTTACTATATATTAAATAAAAGCTTTATTATCTCTTCAGATATAAAAAATATCATAAAAACTTTACCAAAAACACCATCACCAAATCAAGCTTCTATTAGTCAATATTTTCAAACTTCAAGGATCTTATTATTTACAATTTGATATTGATAAAAAAGAGTATAAATATAAAAAATATCATAAACAAAGAGTACAAAAGAGCATTTTTAATCAAGATAAAGCTTATAGCACTATTAAAGATAGATTATTTAACTCTCTTTCAACTATATATAACTCAAATCATAAATTGGCCTTTTTATTAAGTGGGGGAGTTGATAGTTCATTGCTTTGCTCTATTTATACTCATATATCAAATAAACAAATTGATACATTTAGTGTTGCTTATAAGGATTATAAACGATATGATGAGAGTTCTTATGCACAAATTGTATCAGAACATATTAACTCAAAACATCATAAAATCAATATCACAAAAGAGCTTTTTATAGAAAATATTGATGAAGTATTGGATATTTTTTCAGTACCTTTTGGAGATAGTGCCTCTATATCTTTAAATATATTAAATAAACAGATTAAAGCTTATGGATTTGACTCTATTTTAAGTGGTGAAGGAAGTGATGAACTCTTTTTAGGTTATAATAGTTATCAAAAATTGTTAAAATTTCACAACTTTAGCCAATCTTTATCATCACCACAATTAGAGTTTTTAAATGAAATTGTACCTAGTGTTCAAAACCATACAAAAGAGAGTGAATATCTACTTAGGGTTGCTAAAAAAGAGTTTTTATATAACTCTTTTGGAGAGACTTACAATAACTTACAAAAACATATAATCCTAAAAAAAGCACATTTTTATAGTCAAAAATCTCTAAATAGTGACTTTCTTGACTCTTTATCTCTTATAGATATGAATAATTGGCTTTATAGTGTACTTTTATACAAAGTAGATACCTTATCATCATATTATAAACTTCAAGCAAAAATGCCATTTTTGGATAATAATTTAATAGATGCCTCTTTTAGTATAGAACCAAGGCTAAAACTTATCAATGGAGACAAATCCATAATCAAAGAAATAGCTAAAGAGTTTTTACCACAAACTATAATCCAAAGAAAGAAAAAAGGATTTTCAACACCTCATAATGAATGGCTTTTTTCATACTATAAAGATAAAATATTAGATACTATTTTACACACTTGTAAAAATAGTGATTTTTTTAAAGAAGATGGTATAAAAGAGATCTACACAAGAGCAAAAAATGGTAAATTTAAACAACATTTATGGTTGCTTTTTATATTTTCTAAATGGTATAATAAAATCTATTTATAAGCATATAGATAATACAATATACAAAAACTATTAGGGTAACAGATGTTTGAAAACTTAAAATCAAAAATTTTAGAGTATGTTTTTTATACCTCAAAAAGACCTATTTTGTTTGCAGATTTATTACATTTAAATAAACTATTCAATGAAGGTGTGCTACTTGATGTAGAAAAACTTGGTGCTAGAATGAGGCTTAGTGCTACATATATAGTTTTTATACTACTTTGGCATTTGATTATTTTTATACCAGTTCTTATATTTCATCCAGCTTTAGCAATTATGGATTGTCATTTATCTGTTATATT
>JAAYJJ010000191.1 GCA_012522985.1 Aliarcobacter butzleri | reverse complement strand
GATACCCTTCAGGCATATTCATAACAAAGATAGGATGAAGTTTATGTTTCCATATGTAAGATGAGTTTTTATATGGCATAATCAAAGATATAGGTTTATAATCTTCTAAATAGTTTAATCCATATTGATTTTTATCTTTTTCAAAAAAGAGTTTGCCAACAACTCTTTTATCAATCTTTACAGATATATTTTTCATATCCAATCCTATATGATAAAGTTACTTATCATTATATACTATTTATCTATAAATGTAAAGTAATTTTATCATTTTATATCTAATTATTTGGATTTTTTCTAAAAACTCTTATGAGTTTTGCAAAAGCTAGATAGATTTTGGCTTTAAATCCTAGCTTTTTTCTATCTTGAAGATATTTTACTATATCACTATGTCCAAACATAGATGCAAAAAAAAGCGGTGTAGTACCTAAGCCGTTATTTTCATATATATTTGCACCAGCTTCTACCAAAACTTTTACAATATCAAGATATCCTTTAAAACAGACACCAGCAAGTGGTGTCTGTCCTCTATCGTTTTTCCTATCAATATCAGCATTTTTACTTATTAGCATAGTTGTTGTATCTAGATTACCATTATAACTTGCTAACATAAGTAGGCTATTTCCTTTATGATCACTCAAATTTACCCCTAGCCCCGCATCTATCATTGACTCTAGCTCTTTGGTTTTGCCCCTTCTTGCAAACTCCAAAGCCATAATCTGAAGCTCTTCATATCGTTTTAGCTCTTCTTGTGTAATATCTTCTTGCATCTACTTATATTCCTAAAGCTTTTTTAACACCAGCAGCATAATCAGGATGAACCTTTTCAAAAATAGATATTTGTCTATCTATTATTTTTCTCTCAACTCCATCCATAGCATCTTTTATATTGTTAAACAACTGCTCTTTTTGACTTTGACTCATAAGCAAAAACAGATCTCTAGCTTGTGAAAAATCATCATTTCCAACTCTATGATCATATCTAGCAGCTATATTTCCAACTTCTAAATCTGGCTCTATATAGCTTTTATCTTCACTAAATCCATCATAACTATTTGGCTCATAGTATGCTTTTGTAGGAGTTGGTATGCTAAAGTTCATACTTCCATCAAGATTATATGTATTTACATCAACTATTGGTCTATTTACTGGCAACATCTCATAATGAGTCCCTACCCTATATCTTTGTGCATCTGGATAAGAAAAGATCCTAGCTTGAAGCATCTTATCTGGTGAAAAGCCAATCCCTGGGACTATATTTGATGGACTAAATGATGCTTGTTCTATTTCATTGAAATAGCTTTTTGGGTTTTCATTTATAGTCATAACTCCCACTTTTATAAGAGGATATTTTGCATGTGGCCAAACTTTTGTTAGATCAAATGGATTAAACTCACTCTCTTTAGCCTCTTTTTCACTCATAATCTGTATCTCAAAGCTCCATTTAGGGAAATCTTTATTTTCAATACTATCATATAAATCTTTTTGATTTGACTCTCTACAAGCCCCTATTATCTCTTTTGCTTCTTTGTTTGTTAGGTTTTTTATACCTTGCATTGTTTTAAAGTGAAATTTAACCCAAAATCTCTCATTTTTATCATTGATTAGGCTATATGTATGTGAGCCAAAACCATGCATATGTCTATATGAAGCTGGTATTCCTCTATCTGACATCAGTATAGTAACTTGATGAATAGTCTCAGGACTCAAACTCCAAAAATCCCATGCAGCATTGTTGCTTCTTAGGTGTGTTTGAGGATCTCTTTTTTGAGTATGTATAAAATCTGGAAACTTATATGCATCTCTTACAAAAAACACAGGGGTATTGTTTCCAACCAAATCCCAGTTACCCTCTTTTGTATAAAACTTTAGTGCAAAACCTCTTACATCTCGCTCTGCATCTGCTGCACCTCTTTCACCTGCAACTGTTGAAAACCTTGCTAGAACTTTAGTAGTTTCGCCCTTTTGAAATACTTTTGCTTTTGTATATTTTGAAATATCTTCTGTTATTTCCAAAACTCCATAAGCCCCACTTCCTTTTGCATGAACTGCTCGTTCTGGGATTCTTTCTCTATTTTGATGAGCTAGTTTTTGAATCAACTGATAATCTTGCATTAAAAGCGGTCCAAACTCACCAGCTGTTAATGAGTTTTGGTTATCATATATTGGATTTCCACCTGTTGTTGTAATTGTCTTCTTCATAATAGCTCCTTTTTATTAATAGATAAATTTTATCCTTAAGTAGAGCAAGTATATATGAAGCAAAATTAAACAATGCTTAAATTAGTAAAACTTATAGTTAAATATTGATTTTTTACTTGATTTTATAAAAATTTGTTATATTAGCAGTCCAAATAAAAAGAGATTTTTAAGAGCTTTACTCTTTATATATCTCTTAATTGTTGTCTTTTATTTGCTTTTGAAACCTCTTTTTGAGCTATATCATACTCTTTTGGTATAAGTGGCTTTAAAAATGCTGGTATTTTTCTACCCTCAACACTCATAACATCTTCCAAAATAGTAAGTGCTATCATATCTTTATCATACTTCTTGATTAGATACTCATATAGGTATTGTGCCATCCTATCAAGTGAGATCTTATAGGTTGATTCACTTTTTTTATATAGCCACTCACTAAAATCATAAAAGTTATCAAATACTTTTCCATTTTCAAAAAGTACTTTTGAAGTTTTCATAAAATTACCACTATTATAGACTATATCCCAAAACCTAGCAAATCTTTTCATCTTTTGCATAGTAAAAAAGTCTATATTGTCATTTTGAAGTATATCATAAGGTGGCTCATCATTATAAATCATACCATACTCTATATCATGTCTATCTAGTGTAGTTCCTGATAGTTTTTTGAGTAT
>JAAYJJ010000190.1 GCA_012522985.1 Aliarcobacter butzleri | reverse complement strand
TTATTAGTAGAAAAATATAGGCTTGATATTAAAAATATAAAAAATCTAATAATCAAAGAGATAAAACAAAAAAACAAAAAGTTTATTTATAATAAAGTAACAAAAGAAGTTTTGATACATAAAAGCTATTTTTTAGAATTACTTTAATATAATAATATATGTTAAAAGTACCATATTTTTTAAAAAGTAAAGTTATTTTACCAATTGTTTTGGTTGCTATTATTATTATTTTTTTTTTATTTTTCTTTATTCCTAAGCTAACTGAAGAAAATCTAATAGATCTTAGTATAAGAAAAGCTAAAGTTGATGTAGAAAAAATATTACTAACAAGAGAGTATTATACAAAATATATTGTAGGTGATATAAAGCAATTTGCACCAAATATAGAGTTTCATTATGATCACTTTGGTATCAATGGCAAAATACCATTTCCTACAACAACTATACATGATTTGAGTACTATTTTTTCAAATAATAGTGATATAGGTATGACATTTAGATTTTATAGTCACTATCCTTTTAAAAATAGAGCAGATAGAATACTTGATGAGTTTCAAAAAGAAGCCCTTTATTATGTAGAACAAAATGACTATGGAATATATTATAAAAGAGATAATATTGATAATTCTGAAGTTTTAAGAGTTGCTGTGGCTGATTATATGAGTGATCAAGCTTGTGTTGATTGTCATAATAATAATCCATATAAAACATGGACAGAAGAAAATAGATGGAAACTTGGTGATAAAAGAGGTGTAATTGAGGTTATTATACCTTTAGATAAAGAGTTAGAAGCAAATAATATCTTAAGAGATAAGATTTTGGGATTTGTGATATTTTTATTTGCACTTTTGATTAGTTATTATACTATTATGAATATAAGAAGAGAAAAAGAGTTACTTGATTCAAATCAGATCTTAGAAAAACGTGTTGAAGAAGAGCTAGAAAAAAGCTTAAAACAAGAAAGAATTCTTATACAACAAAACAAAACAGCATCTATGGGAGAGATGATCTCTGCTATTGTTCATCAATGGAAACAACCACTAAATTCTATGTCTATATCAAATAGCTCTATGCAACTAGATCTAACTATGGATAATATAAATAAAGATAGTTTTAAAAACTATACCAATAATATAGAAAAACAAATAGAACATATGAATGAAACGATGAATGATTTTAGAACTTTTTTTAAGCCTCAAATATCATCATCAAATTACCATATTAATGAAGTTGTTGATTATGTACTAAGCTTAATAAGTAGTATTTTTAAATCAAAAGATATCAATATAGTTACAAATATTTCAACTGATAGTATAACTTATGGTAATAAAAATGAGCTTTCACAAGTAATAATAAATATATTAAATAATGCAAAAGATGTAATAGAAGAGAAAAATCCTTTGATAAAAGAGATTAAAATAGAGTCATTTGTTAAAAATAATAAACTATTTGTAAGAATAAGTGATTATGCTGGTGGAGTACCTGAAGATATAATAGATAAAATTTTTGATCCATATTTTACTACAAAATCAGATGATAAAGGTACAGGAATAGGACTTGATATGTCAAAAACAATTATAGAAAAAGTTGGTGGAAAAATCTATATAAAAAATAAAATATATAAGATAAATGGAGAAAAATATAAGGGAGCTATGTTTATTATAGAGCTAAATATAGCTTAAATAGCACCCCTCTTCAGAGATCCAAACACATCACAATAAAAGGTGCCTTGCTATGTTCCCATCCTAGGGCCTTGTCTTTTAGAGCAATTGTAAGGGGCTAAAGAGGAGCATTCAATCTAAGATATTTAGACTCAATGCTACTCTTTTGAACTGCAATTATATCAAAGAAAGTTTAAATTTTACTTAAATGGCAGATGGGAAGAGATTCGAACTCTCGAAGGCTTTCACCTTACACGCGTTCCAGGCGTGCTCCTTCAACCACTCGGACACCCATCTATAAAATTTATTTGCGATTATATCTAAAGATTGTTAAAATACTCTATAATATCACTATTTTTTGAATAAAACTTATATTTTATTTCTTTGTAGTTAAACTCCAAAGAGTAAGCATGAAGCCAAAGTCTATATGAGTTGGTATATTTTACTCTTTTACTATCCAAAAGAGTTTTTGATAGATACATATCAGCTATTTTTTCATCTACTCCATAGATAGGATCACCCAAAATTGTATTATTTATAGAGTCTAGATGAACTCTTATTTGATGTTGTCTTCCTGTGTGTGGGATTATTTTTACTAAGGAGTTATTATCTTTTGATTTAAGAGGAAAAATATCACTTAAAGACTCTTTACCATTTGTGCTAACTTTCATTTTAACTCTAATAAGACTATTATTATCTTCTTTTAGTGGTTTATTTATGGTAAGGTTTTCTTTTACAACTCCTTTTGTGATGGCTAAATACTCTTTTTTATACTCTTTATTTTCAAACATAGTTTTAAGATCTATTTCACTTTTTTTGTTTTTGGAAATAAGTACTAGCCCAGAAGTCTCTGCATCTATACGATGTACTATATTTGCATTATCACCAAAGTGGTATTTAACTTCATCTAAAAGTGAATAAGGGGTAAACTTATGTACAGGATGAACCATAACTCCACTTGGTTTATCAAATAGTGCAAAATCTTCATTTGAAAATATAGGTTTTAATCCTCTTGTGCTTCCTTCAAATTTGGAGATAAATATAGTATTAGTTGAGATAATATCACTTTTTTTCATACTATTCATATTACTATCAAATACCTTTTTTCTATCAAGTAGATTTTGAGCCAATGATGGTGAAAGGTTTAGATCTTTTATTAAAAATAGTTGTACTTTTTCACCCTTTGTAGCTGGGTACTCTTTGAGTATAAATGGCATAGAAACCTCTAATAAGCTTTTTTTTTGATATATTTGGGTATTATACAATAAATTGAATAATATATAATATAAGGATAGCAAGTATGGTTGAAAGATATGCAAGAGCCAAAATGAGTGACAAATGGACACAAGAAGCTAGATATGCAGCTTGGCTTGAAGTAGAAAAAGCAGCTGTAAAGGCTTGGAATAAACTAGGGCTTATTCCAGATGATGATTGTAAAAAGATTGTTGAAAATGCAAAATTTAGTGTTGAGAGAATAGAAGAGATAGAAGCTATTACCAAACATGATTTAATAGCTTTTAATACAAGCGTAAGTGAGAGTCTTGGAGCAGAAAGTAGATGGTTTCACTATGGTATGACAAGTTCAGATGCTGTTGATACAGGTGTAGCATTACAGATGAAATCTTCATTAGAGCTTATTATAGAAGATGTAAAAATGCTTATGGAATCTATCAAAAAAAGAGCAATAGAACATAAATATACACTTATGGTAGGAAGAAGCCATGGAATTCACGGTGAGCCTATAACATTTGGTCTTACACTTGCAGTGTGGTATGATGAGATGGCTAGACATCTAAAAAACTTAGAAGATACTATGGAAATAATAGCTGTTGGTCAAATAAGCGGAGCTATGGGTAACTTTGCTCATGCACCACTAGAGCTTGAAGAGTATGCTATGGCTGAACTTGGACTTAAAGCAGAACCTTGCTCAAATCAAGTAATTCATAGAGATAGATATGCACGTCTTGCAACAGCACTAGCACTTATGGCTTCAAGTGTGGAAAAATTTGCTGTTCAAGTAAGACATCTTCAAAGAACAGAAGTTTATGAAGCTGAAGAGTATTTTGCAGCAGGGCAAAAGGGAAGCTCAGCTATGCCACATAAAAGAAACCCAATTTTAACTGAAAATATAACAGGACTTGCTAGAATGATTAGATCTTATGCAGTTCCAGCGATGGAAAATGTAGCACTTTGGCATGAAAGAGATATCTCACATAGCTCAACAGAGAGATTTTGGTTACCAGATGCATTTATAACGGCTGATTTTATGCTTCATCGTATGAATAGTGTTATATCTAAGCTAACTGTTATGCCAGAAAATATGATAAAAAATCTAAACTTAACAGGTGGATTAGTATTTTCTCAAAGAGTACTACTTGAACTACCTCTTAGAGGTGTAAGCCGTGAAGATGCATATAAAATAGTACAAAGAAATGCTATGAAAGTATGGCAAGAGATTCAAAAAGGTAAAGCAACTACAAATGAAAAGGGTGAATCACTATACTTACAGTTTTTATTAGCTGATGATGAGCTAAGAGAAAAACTAAGCGAAGAGCAAATAAGAGAGTGTTTTAATTATGAGTATTATACTAAAAATGTAGATGCTATTTTTAATAGAGTATTTAAATAATATTACAATTTGCAATATTTTTAGCATAATTAGAAAAATTATGATATAATTGCATCAAGAAAATAAAAAGGGTGAACATATGAATGAAGAACAGAAAAAATCACTTGAACTTGCTATAAAACAGATAGATAAGACTTTTGGTAAAGGTACACTAGTAAGACTTGGAGATAAAGAGATAGTTCCTGTTGAAGCTATAAGTACTGGATCTTTGGGGCTTGATCTAGCTCTTGGAGTGGGTGGTATTCCTGTTGGAAGGGTTATAGAGGTTTATGGACCAGAAAGTAGTGGTAAAACTACACTTACACTACATATGATAGCAGAGTGTCAAAAAAAAGGCGGAGTTTGTGCATTTATAGATGCTGAACATGCTCTTGATATTGCATATGCAAAAAATCTTGGAGTTGATATAGATAATCTTTTGGTTTCACAACCTGATTATGGTGAACAAGCACTTGAAATTTTAGAAACTGTTATAAGAAGTGGAGCAGTAAATTTAATAGTAGTGGACTCTGTTGCAGCTTTAACTCCAAAAGTTGAGATTGATGGTGATATGGATGATATGCAAGTTGGTGTTCAAGCTAGGCTAATGTCAAAAGCACTTAGAAAAATCACTGGTTTGCTAAATAAAATGAACTGTACAGTTATATTTATCAATCAAATAAGAATGAAAATTGGTATGACAGGATATGGTAGTCCAGAGACAACAACAGGTGGAAATGCTTTGAAATTTTATGCTTCTGTTAGACTTGATATAAGAAGAATAGCAACACTAAAACAAGGTGATCAAAGTATTGGTAACCGTGTAAAAGTTAAAGTTGTAAAAAACAAAGTAGCCCCTCCATTTAAACAAGCAGAATTTGATATTATGTTTGGTGAGGGGATCAGTAAAACTGGTGAGTTAGTTGATTATGGTGTAAAACTTGATATTATTGATAAAGCTGGAGCTTGGTTTAGCTATGGAGATCAAAAAATAGGTCAAGGTAGAGAAAATGCAAAAGTTTTCCTAAAAGATAATCCAGAGATTTTTATAGAGGTTGAAAATAAAATCAAAGAAGCTATGGGAGTAGCAAATATACTTGATAGTTCTACTGATGAAGAAGAGTAATTAATATCTACACCTATTTTTGGGTGTAGATAGAGTTATATTTTATCCTCTTTTAGTATAATAATAGTAGCTAAGAGTGAGATAGATATACCTACGATAACTCCAAAGGATATAGTGATACCTTTGCTAAGATATGATATAAGTGCTACAAATGCTGGGCTTAGATAGATATATGCCATAAGCTTTTTGGGACCTAGTATTTGAGAGCTTTTTTGATATAAAAAAAGTGTAAATATAGTAGTAGCTATTACTAAATATAGCATAGAGTAGAACATATCACCTTGAATCTTATGCCAATCATAACTAATACCCAAAATCTCAATAGCCAAAAACATCCATATAATACCACCTAAAAGTGTACTAAAAACGGTTACCAAAACTTCATCATCTTTGCTATATAGAAGCTTTAAAAATATAGGATAAAATGCCATAGAAAGTGATGCAAGTAAAAAGATTATATCACCATTATTTAGTTTAAGATTTAAAAAAAGTTCAAAATCAGCTCTAAATATAACTATAGATGTAGAGATAATCCCTATAATATAGACTAAAAGCTGTTTTGTAGGGATTTTTTCTTTAAAAATAAAGATACATAAAATAGCAGTCATCAAAGGTGTTAGAGTATATAATGCACCACTATTTAGTGGAGTAGTAGTCTCTAGGGCTTTAAACATACCTATAAAATATAGACTATAAAAAAGACTTACAATTGTAGCTTTTGGAAAGATTTTGATACTATTGAGTATCCTAGACTTTTTATAAATAATAAAAGGTAAAAGTATCAAAAGAGCTAAAACAAATCTATAAAGAGTCAAAGATATGGAATCTACACTTCCTGCAAGATTAGCAGATGCTTGAAATGATCCAGCTATTAAAATAGTGGCTATCAAAACATAAATATGTCCTTTGGTTGATTCTTGAAGGTGGAGTTTTTGTTTCATAGAGTGATTATAACTAGATTTATCTTATTTTATGGTAGTTTAATATAAAATGTACATAAAAAGGTTTATAAGATAATGAGTTGGACTATACTGTTTTTTGCTGGAGTATTTGAGATATTTTGGGCAGTAGGACTAAAGTTTTCACAAGGCTTTACAAAGCTACTTCCTAGTGTTTTTACTATTGTTACTATGATGATAAGTTTTTATCTTTTAAGTCTATCATTAAAATCATTGCCAATAGGTACAGCTTACGCTGTATGGGTAGGTATTGGTACAGTTGGAACTGTAATAGCTGGAGTGATACTTTTTGGTGAGAGTGTTGATATGGTAAGGATTATTAGTATTATACTTATTTTACTTGGTATTATAGGACTTAAACTCTCTGCTAGTTAGGAGTAAAGATGTATATTATAGAGTTTGAAAATATAGATTTAGGATATGATGAAAATCTAGTCTTAAAAGATATCAACCTTAAGATCAAACAAGGTGAACATTGGGCAATACTTGGAGCCAATGGGAGTGGTAAATCAACTTTACTAAAGCTAATCCAATCACAAATCCATCCACGAGCAAATAAAAAGTTTAAAAAAGAGATATTTGGAAAGAGTAGATATAGTATTTTTGAGCTTAAAAAAGAGTTAGGTATTATAACAAATGATCTTCATAGCTATTTTGCAAAAGAGGCTTATTATCTAAGTGCTTATGAGGTGGTATTAAGTGGATATTATGGTTGGGTTGGTATGTTTGATTATAAAGAGTTTTCTGATATTCAAAAACAAAAAGCCTATGATGTGATGGAATTTGTAGAGATATTAGATATAAAGAATAAAAAGGTATCAGCTATGAGTACAGGAGAGCTAAGAAGAGCATTAATAGCAAGGGCTTTAATAGACTCTCCAAAGGTCTTTATTTTAGATGAGCCTACTGTTGGACTTGATATCAAGTCACAAATAAACTTTATTAAAATGCTAAAAAAACTAGCACAAAACTCATCAATTATATTGGTAACTCATCATTTAGAAGAGATTTTTGAAGAGATAGATAATATTGCTTTAATACATAATCAAACTATATATAAACAAGGTAAAAAAGAAGATATACTAACAAGCAAAAACTTAAGTGAGATATTTAATTTAGATCTCAAAATAGATAAAAAAAACGGTAGATATTATATAAAATCCATAGGATAACACTTTTTTAATAAAAAATATAGTAGAATATATCAAAATATTTTGTAGTACTTTTATAAGTGCTTTATTTAGGAGAGAAGATTGATATATATAGATAATATTTATGCTGATGAAGTGCTAGATAGCAGAGGTAACCCTACAGTTAGAGCTACTGTTGTACTTAGTGATGGAAGCAAAGCAAGTGCTATAGTTCCAAGTGGAGCTAGTACGGGTAAAAAAGAAGCTTTAGAGTTAAGAGATGGTGATGATAGGTTTTTGGGTAAAGGTGTTTTAAAAGCAGTAGAAAATGTAAATAGTACAATAGCTGATGAACTAATAGGATTAAGCCCTTTTAATCAAGCAATAGTAGATGCTACTATGAAAGAACTTGATGGTAGTGATAACTATTCAAACTTAGGTGCAAATGCTGTTCTTGGTGTTTCTATGGCTGTTGCTAGAGCAGCTGCACAAAGTCTTAAGATGCCACTATATAGATATCTAGGTGGAGCTAATGCTATGACTATGCCTGTACCAATGTTTAATATCATCAATGGTGGAGAACATGCAAATAACTCTGTTGATTTTCAAGAATATATGATTATGCCTATAGGCTTTGATAGTTTTAGTGATGGCTTAAGAGCAGTAGCTGAAATCTATCAACACCTTAAAAAAATCATAGATAGCATGGGTGAGAGTACTGCTGTAGGAGATGAGGGTGGATTTGCACCAAATCTAAAAAACAATGAAGAGCCAATAGCTGTAATAGTACAAGCTATAGAAAAAGCTGGATATAAAGCTGGTGAGCAAATAGCTATAGCACTTGATGTAGCTGCTAGTGAGCTTATCAATGATGCTGGTAAATATCTACTTAAATCAGAAAACAAAGAGTTAAGTAGTAAAGAGCTAGTAGAGTATTATGCTACACTTTGTGCAAAATATCCAATAGTCTCTATAGAAGATGGATTAAGTGAAGATGATTGGGATGGATGGAAGATATTAACACAAACATTAGGTGATAAAGTACAACTTGTAGGTGATGATCTTTTTGTAACAAATGCTTCAATACTAGCTGAGGGTATATCTAAAAATGTAGCTAACTCTATACTTATTAAACCAAATCAAATAGGAACTGTAAGCCAAACAATGCAAACAGTAAGACTTGCTCAAAGAAATGGATATACTTGTGTTATGAGTCATAGAAGTGGAGAGAGTGAAGATAGTTTTATAGCTGATGCTGCTGTTGCACTTAATTGTGGGCAAATCAAAACAGGTGCTACAAGTAGAGGTGAGAGAAATGCAAAATATAATAGGCTTTTAGAGATAGAAACAGAGCTTAGTATAAATGAGTATTTAGGTAGTAGCCTATTTAAATAAATATGCAAAAAACTAAAATATCACAAAAAAAGAGTATAAAAAAGTCTTTTAGATCTATCTTTTATGTGATATTTTTGGTACTATTTACAATATTCTTTGCAAAACATATTGCTGATATATTTTTTGGTAATAGCTCTTTGGAGGTTTATGACTCTTTAAAGCATAAAGAAGAGTATTTGGAAAATGAGATAAAAAGGTTACAAGCTGATAATGCGAGGTTACAAAAAGAGTACTTTGAGTTAAAAAATTTGGAGCCAAAATGATGAAAAAGATTTTTTTATATTTTATAATCGTTACAGTTGCTTTTGCTAGGTTGAATCCTTTTGATCCTACAGAGGAGTTTGAAGAAGAAAAGAGTAGGTTATTTGAGAGATTTTTAGATTCACGTGAGTATGATGAGATAGAAGATGATTTTGAAATAGAAGAACAAAAAGTTGATGATACTCCAAAATCTATCTTAAAAGAGGATATTAAGCCTGATCCCAAAAAAGAGGAGAAGCCAAAACCTACACAAGAGTCTAAGTCACAAAAAATTGAAGAAAAAAAGCCGCTTAGTCCAAAAATAAAAGAAAAACAAATAGAGAAAGAAGCTAAGCAAGAAATAGTACCAAAAGAGGCAATAGATAAAAAAGAAGAAGAGAGTATAAAGCTAAGCAAACCAAAAGAGGATATTAAAGAGCAACAAACAACTTTACCTATCCAAGAAGAAAAACAAGAAGCAAAAAAAGAGAATATAGCTACAATTAGTACGGGTTTGAGATTTGTAGATATAAACTATTATGATAATAGGATTGAAATCTCTTCAAAATATAAAGTATTTAAAAAATTAGATCTTCATCAAGAGAATAAAATAGTATTTGATTTTAGAGCTAATGCAAAGTTTACTACAAAAAGATTTGATATAGATCATCCTTACTTTAAACAAATAGCCATAGGTAACCACCCAAAAGATGGATTTTTTAGGGTAGTTGTTGAGCTAAAAGAGCCTATAAGTAAGTATGAAAGTAGCTATAGTGATACAAAAGTAGTTGTAAAACATAAGTGATAGTGTAATTTATTTATTACACTCACTAGCTATTTCATATCCTAAAAGCTCTAGGTTTTTGATATCATCAGCTGGTGTTTTGCCTTTGGTTGTAAGATAATCACCTATAACAAAGGCATTTGCACCATGCTCGAAAATCTTATACTCATCATCACCAAACATTAAGCCTCTTCCACCTGCAACCATGATCTTATGTGCATTTGGTATCATATCTCTAGCTTTTTTTATAAGAGCAAATGCTTCATCTTTTGAAAGAGGATTAGAAGTAAATGGTAAGGCTTCATTTGGATGAAAAAAGTTTAAAGGTACATTTATAGGATTTAGTGAAGCTATGGACTTTAGCATAGAGATTCTATCTTCATAGCCCTCTCCTAGTCCAAAAATACCACCACATACAAGCCCTAGCCCTACACTATTGATATTTTGGCAAGTCTCATATCTCTCATCCCAATCATGAGTTGTACAAATCTCTTTATAGTACTCTTTAGAGCTTTCAAGGTTATGGTTATAGTTTTTAACACCATGTTTTTTTAGCTCTTTTAACTGCTCTATAGAAGCTGTTCCATTACAAGCTATGATTTTAAGTCCAAGATCAAGCTTACTTACTTCATAAGCAGCACGGCATACAAAATCAAGTCTTTTATCATCTAAGCCTTTTCCAGCAGTTACCAAACAAAAACCAACAGCTTTATTTTCTTTTGCTCTTTTTGCATCTTCTATTATTGTAGCAATATCTTTTTGTTTATATCTTTGAATATCAGCTTTATATTTAACACTTTGAGTACAAAACTTACAATCTTCATTGCAAGTACCACTTTCTATATTTGAAATAGCACATAAGTAAATCTTATTTTTCATATATTATTTCCTTTTTATATAGAGATAAATCCTCTTTATTATAGTAATGATAGCATATTTTATATGTTTTTTCATCTATATAAAGGATAACAAACTCTATTTTTGGTTTTTGTCTTGCACAAACTTCACCAGGGTTTAAATATAGAGTTTTGCCATTATAAAGATGCTCAAAAATATGGGTATGCCCAAATATAACCACATCACTATCAGCACTCATATAATATGGAAGATGCATCATTTTAAAAGTTGTATTATTTATCTTAAAATAACTTGGCTCTTTAGCGATGTTGTAGTTATGTGATTCTTCTATAAGATGGTAGTCATTGTTACCAAAGACAACTCTATATGGGATATCTAAAGAGCTAAGAAGATCTAAGGCTCTTTTATCACAAATATCTCCAGCATGAAGGATATAATCTACATTTTCTTCTTTTAGTTTGGATAAAACCAAAGAAAAATAATCAAGCTTTAAGTGGCTATCAGAGATTACTCCTATTTTTATACTCATTTTTTATCAGTTTTTGCTATTATTTCCAAACACTCTTCAAGAGTTAGTTCAGAGGCTACTTTTGTTTTTGGGATTTTATAGTTTTTTCTACCCTTTTTTATATATGGACCATATCTTCCATCAAGTATAGCAATTTTTTCTAATTCAAACTCTTTTATAGGTTCATTTTGTTTTTTGCTACTCTCTTCGGTTATTACTTCTAAAGCACGATCAAGTTCTATAGTATATGGATCATCTTTTTTAATAGAGAAAAACTTTTTTTCTACTTGTAGATATGGGCCATATCTTCCTATATTTGCTATGATATCGATACCATCACTATTTTTACCTACAACTCTAGGAAGTGCAAAAAGCCCTAAAGCCTCTTCTAAAGTGATAGTCTCAACACTCTTTGTTTTTGGAATAGAGACAAAAAGAGGCTTTTCATCTTCACTAGCTTCACCTATTTGTACATAAGGACCATATCGCCCTACTTTAACACTTACCTCTTTGCCACTTTTTGGATCAGTTCCAAGTACTCTAGCTGGAGTACTTACTCTTTGGGCTGTTTTTTCTTTATCTTCTATAGTAGCTACAAATTTAGTATAAAACTCAGCCATAACTTGAGTCCAAGCTATTTTGCCTTCAGCTATTTGGTCAAACTCCTCTTCAGCTTTTGCTGTAAAGCTTAGATCTACTATTTGAGGAAAATGCTCAACTAAAAAATCATTTACAACTTCACCTATATCAGTAGGAGCTAATTTTTTATCTTCAGTTTTTATTACATACTCTCTTGTTTGAATAGTTGAAATTGTTGGAGCATAGGTTGATGGTCGCCCTATTCCTTCGCTTTCAAGTTTTTTAACTAGTGAGGCTTCTGTATATCTTGCAGGTGGTTTTGTAAAATGTTGTTCAAGGTTTAGTTTCTCTTTTTCTAAAAGAGTCTCTTTTTTAATATTTGGAAGTAGTTTTTCAGCTCCATCAAGTACCGCATCAGGATCATCACTACCTTCTGTATAAGCCTTCATAAAACCAGCAAAAACTATAGTTTGTCCTTTTGCTTGGAACTCAAACTCTTTATTTTGACCAGCTTCTATAATATATGTAGTATTATTTAGTTTTGCATTTGCCATTTGAGTAGCTATAGTTCTTTTCCAAATAAGCTCATATAGTCTAAATTGTCTAGCATCAAGATAGGCTTTTATAGATGATGGTTTAACTCTAAGATCAACAGGTCTTATAGCCTCATGTGCTTCTTGAGCTCCTTTTGCTGATGATTTATAGACTCTAGCACTTTTTAGCGAATACTCTACACCATACTCTTTTTCTATTACCTCTTTGGCTTGTGAGGTGGCTACCTTTGATAGATTGACTGAGTCTGTTCTCATATATGTTATAAGACCACCAGTGTGATTTGGTATAGATTTATCAAAGTTTCCTTCATAGAGTTGTTGTGCTATCATCATAGTTTGAGCTACACTAAATCCTAGCTTTCTACTAGCTTCTTGTTGCAAGGTTGAAGTTGTAAAAGGAGCTGATGGAGTTTTGGTACCCTCTTTTTCTTCTATATCTTTTAGAAAAAACTCTCCATTTAATAAAGAGTTTTCTATAGTTTTTGCTTGGGTTTCATTTTTGATTTTGAGATTTTTACCATTTTCTTTTATAAGTTCAGCATTAAAGCTAGGGTTTATAAAATCAGCTTTGATCTTCCAAAACTCTTCTGGGATAAAAGCTTTAATCTCTCTTTCTCTATCAACTATAATTCTAACTGCCACACTTTGAACTCTTCCAGCACTTAAACCCTTTCTTATCTTTTTCCATAGTAGAGGTGAAAGTTTATATCCAACAGCTCTATCTAGTATTCTTCTTGCTTGTTGGGCATCTACTAGGTTTTGATCAACATCTCTTGGATTTTTTATAGCATTAAGTATAGCATCTTTGGTAATCTCATGAAAAACTATCCTTTTTAGAGGATTTTTTTGTATCTTAAGAGCATCTATTAAATGCCATGCAATAGCCTCACCCTCTCTATCCTCATCTGATGCTAAAAAGATAGTTGTCTCTTTGTTGATGTTTTTTTTCAGTTCACTTATAATCTTTTTTTTATCTGCACTTACTTGGTATTGAGGTTTGAAGTCATTATCTGGATCAAAGCCCAAAGTAGTTTTAGGAAGATCCCTTACATGTCCCATAGAGGCTAAGACTTTATATTCATTGCCTAAGAATTTAGATATGGTTTTTGCTTTTGCTGGGGATTCTACTATAACTAGATTTTGCACTTTACACCTTTTTGTTTAAATTGATTTGAAATTGTAGGGTAAATAGTATTAAACTTATTTTAAAGAGAAAAAAAGCTATAATATTTCAAAATAAATTGAACTTAAGGTAAGAGATGTCAAAAAATATTAGAGTTGAAGCTGCAAACACTATAAGATTTCTTGCAGCAGATATGATACAAAGAGCAAATAGTGGTCACCCTGGGGCACCTATGGGGTTAGCTGATATTGCTACAGTTTTGAGTGAACATTTGGTACTAAATCCAAAAGATTCAAAATGGCTAAACCGTGATAGAGTTGTTTTTAGTGGTGGACATGCAACAGGACTTATATATTCACTACTTCATCTTTGGGGATATGATCTAAGTATAGAAGATCTAAAAAACTTTAGACAACTTGGCTCAAAAACCCCTGGGCATCCAGAATATGCTCATACTGATGGTATAGAGATAACTACAGGTCCACTAGGTCAAGGTGTAGCAAATAGTGTTGGTTTTGCTATGGCGGCAAAATACGCAGCAAAACTACTAAATAGTGATAGTGCAGATGTAATAAATCATAAAGTATATTGTTTATGTGGTGATGGTGATTTACAAGAGGGGATTAGCTATGAAGCTTGTTCGACTGCTGGACATCTAGGGCTTGATAATCTTATAATTATATATGATTCAAATGATATTACTATAGAAGGAGATACCTCTTTAGCTTGGAGTGAAGATGTTAAAAAGAGATTTGAAGCTATTAACTTTGATATTATAGAGATAGATG
>JAAYJJ010000189.1 GCA_012522985.1 Aliarcobacter butzleri | reverse complement strand
TTTCTTTTGAGTTATTAAATCCTAGTGATGTACTATAAGAACTTCCTTTATCTTTATCATAAATATTTTCATATGTTAGAGTATTTGTTGTTAGGTTTAGGTTGTTACTATTACTAGCTAGTATTGAGCCTTTTAGGTGAGTATTGTTTTTTACAGTTATATCTACACTATCTGTTCCTATGATAGTAGTTTGCTTATCTACCCACTCTCTTTGATTTTTATCTTTACCATATCCTATACCTCCACTCTTAGATCCAGCAGATAGGCTTTTATTCTCTCCTTTTAAGTTTGAGGTGTTTTGTAAAGAAGAGAGTGTTAGGTTATTGCCTATGGTGGCTTTTATATTTTTTGCTTTTACATTTGCTCCCTCAAACCTTGCATCATTATCTATTTCTATATTTAAATTATCTGCTGTTATAGTAGAGTTTTTGTATGTATTTGAGTTAAAGTTTTGCTGTTGCATACCTACTTCTAAGTCAATTTTTCCTGTATTTGTCCCATATAGTCCAGCACTTAAATCTAAAAATGAACTTGAAGTGCTACTATTTGCTCTTTGCTGTGAAGCTAGTAAGCTTAAATTTTTTGCATATATATTTAAATTATTTTTTACAAAAATATCACTACCTTCTATGTTCATATTTTCATTAGCACTTAAAACTGCACTATCTCCTACATAAAGATATGAGCTTTGTGCATGTTCATTTATAGAAGATGATTTGTTTTCTTTCATTTGTGCTACTGCATTCAATCCTGCACTAACTGGAATAGAAATAGTAGAACTAATAGTGTCTATTAATCTTAAAGTGCCAAATCCAGCACTTGCTATATTATCAGAGTTGGCAATACTTTTTGTGGTATTTGTTATATCTTTAACTCCTTGTGTAAGATGCTGTTTAACTCCTAAGCTTAAACCAGCTTTTAAAAAGGTGTGGACTTCATCTTTATACTCTAATGCTTCTCCTGATAATATATTTAGATTTTTACCAGTATGTATATCTAGACTCTTGTCTGCTAGTATGTTTGAAGCTAAAATATTTGTATGATTATCTGAGACAATCGTTATATCTTCTCCCACAAGATTACTTGCCTTTTGAGTAGTATTGCCTTGATTTATCTTTTGTTTTTGTATATCAGCTTCAGCAAAGATTGATGCCTCTTTTGAATTTAGTCTTATTCCAATACCTAGTTTTTTAGTTGAGTTGATATACTCACTATCACTACTTTGCCTAGCAGATAGTAGATTTA
Organism: Aliarcobacter butzleri; assembly: GCA_012522985.1. GTDB lineage: Bacteria > Campylobacterota > Campylobacteria > Campylobacterales > Arcobacteraceae > UBA6211. Next base: position 1,174 of record JAAYJJ010000189.1, on the reverse strand, counting down.
TATCACCTGCATTTAGCATAATACTACTTCCTACAATATTTGATCCTATACTTGTCATTTCATTATCTGCTTGTAGTACTATACTCTTAGCACTTAAATTTGAAGATTTTTGAGTTGAAAGAACATCTGTATTTTTTGTTGTTGTTTCTTTAGCTAGAGTTAATGTTTTTCTACTAAAAGAGGGACTAAAACTACTTTTTTTATGAACCTCTTGTATTTGTAACAATTCTTCACCTGATAATATATTTATATTCTTATCTGCTGTTGCTAATAGTAAATCTCCACTATTTACATCACTTGCAAGAATATTTATATCTTCTCCAGAAGTTAATACAACATTTGCAGCTTCTGTTTGAAGTAGAGCACTATTTAATTTTAAAGCATTGTTTGAGCTAATATCTAAACTCTTCTTTAATCCACCCCATGAGGACTTTTTACTTAGATGAAGTTCTCCTGTTTTATACTCTTTAGCTACTATATTCAAATCTCCATCTTTTGCATTTACAATAATATTTTCTTTTGCTTTTAGTTCTCCTGCTTCTATATTAACACTATTATTTGCATTTATGATTATATCTTTAGCCTCCAACTTAGCAGACTCAACACTTTCTTTATAGCTCATATCTCTTTGGGTCTTTTTACTAAATGTCCCTTTTGAAGTCATTTGGGTATCTTTATAGTTCTCTTTATTTAGGGCTAGTGAGTTTATATTGTTTTTTGCTTCTAAATCTATTAGATTAGTTGCTTTTAGTTTACTTGCCACTAGATTTATATCATTTGCACTTTGCAAAAATATATTATTTGCTTTTAGATTTGATGTTAAATAATCTGTTTTTCTTGTAAATTGATATCCTTTATCAAAATAAAAATTATATCCATTTTCTAGTTTTATTGCATATAGATTTATATCCCCATCTTGTGTTTGTAAAAAAAGATTGTTTTTTGCTTCTAGATTTGCTCCACTGCTTATTATACTATCTCTTGCCAACACAATCAAATCACCATCAGTAGCTTTTATAGATGATTTGTTACCTACTGCTGTATACGTAAAGTTACCGTTTGTGCTATTAACTTTATTTGTATCTACATAAGTTTGATTTATAACATTTGATGCATTTAGATAGATATTATTTGCTTTCATTAAACTACCATTTTTATTTATTATATTATCTTT
>JAAYJJ010000188.1 GCA_012522985.1 Aliarcobacter butzleri | reverse complement strand
TTTAAAAATTTCTATAGATTATTTTAAAGTTATTTGATATTAAAAACTCGCTAAGTCTTGGGTTTTTTACTTTTTGTAAAGATCCAAAGTTCTCTTTAGAATCTAAGAAACTTTGTATATAGTAGCTTTGATTATATCCTAACTCTTCTAGTGTTAAGATAATCTTTCTTAAATCTTCAATACTTAAAAGCTCTGGATGATAGGTGGTTCTTACTTCAAACTCTAACTTTGAGTCAATCAAAAGTTTTTGTGATTTTAAAAATAGATTATAGTTTTTTAGGCTATTTTTAGTAACAAACTCAAACTTTTCTTGCGGGGCTTTAAAATCAAGTGCAACATAATCTATAAGTTTAAGCTCTAATAGTTTTTTTAGTGCTTCGTATGCTACTCCATTTGTATCAAGTTTGATTAAAAAACCCATATTTTTAATCTCTTTGATAAAAAAAAGCATATCTTTATCATAGGCAAAAAGAGGCTCACCACCACATAATACAACTCCTTGTAAGAGCCCCTTTCTGCTTTTTAGAAACTCTATAGCATCTAAATAGCTATAATTACCGCTATTTTCTACTATCTCTATGTTATAACAAAACTCACACCTCATCCCACAGCCACTAAACCAAACTATACATGATGTTTTGTTTGGATAATCAAGCAGTGAAAAAGGTGTAATATTATAAAGAGGTTTTTTCTTTGAAATAGATTCTTTGTTTGTGTTCACCTATTTTACCTATATTAAAACTCTCTACTGGTCTATGGTATCCCATTACTCTAGTATATACCATACATTTTGTTCTTTTGTTTTGATTTTGTTCTAAGATTTCATTTTTACTCATTGTTTCTCCTTTTGTTGTGATGGTTCTTATTATTTACCATCTTCTAATATCATCTCATCACATTTAGGGCAATACTCATGCTCACCACTTAAGTAGCCATGTATAGGGCATACACTAAATAGTGGTGTGATAGTCACATAAGGAAGCCTAAAGTTTGTAATTACACTTTTTAAAAACTCCCTACAACTATCACCACTTTCTAGCTTTTCATTCATATATAGGTGAAGTACCGTTCCACCTGTATATTTGCACTGTAAATCATCTTGATGTAATAGTGCTTCAAAAGGATCAGCCGTAAAATCAACTTGTAACTGAGATGAGTTAGTATAATAGATATTTTCTCCACTTCCAGCTTGTAAGATATCTGGGTATCTTTTGATATCTTCTTTTGCAAATCTATATGTAGTTCCTTCTGCTGGTGTTGCTTCTAGGTTGTATAGATTGCCTGTTTCTTCTTGATATTGTGTCATAAGCTCACGTATTAGATCAAGTAGTTCTAAAGAGAAGCTTTTGCCATACTCAGTAGAGATATCATGTTTATCTAAAGTAAAGTTTCTAATCATCTCATTTAAACCATTTACTCCTATAGTAGCAAAGTGATTGTTGAAGTTTCTTAGATATCTTTTAGTATATGGATAAAGTCCTCTATCAAACATCTCATTTATAAATACTCTTTTTTTCTCTAGGGTTGATCTTGCTATATCACAAAGCTCTTTTACTCTTTGGAAAAGTGCTTTTTTGTTACCTTTATATAGATATCCTAATCTTGCCATATTTATGGTAACTACCCCTATACTTCCTGTCATCTCTGCACTTCCAAAAAGTCCACCACCCCTTTTTAGTAGCTCTCTTAAGTCAAGTTGTAGCCTACAACACATACTTCTTACATGCCCTGGTTTATAAGCTTGTGGGTTTTCTACTAGTAAACCATTTTCATCTCTTATATATTGGCTTCCTATAAAGTTTTGAAAATAACTTGAACCTACTTTGGCACTATTTTCAAATAAAACATCTGTGTTTTCCCCATACCAATCAAATTCTTCTGTTATATTTACAGTTGGAATAGGAAAAGTAAAGGGTTGCCCTGTTTTATCACCTTCAGTCATCACCTCATAATAAGCACGGTTGATTTGGTTCATCTCTTTTTGAAAATCTTTATATGTTAGATCTATGAGCTTATTTACTCCTCTTTGATGTGCTAGGGCTATAAGCTCCATATCATCTATATCACTAAAAAGATGAATCTGGTTTTTGGTAGGAATTTGATCTTTTAGGTCACTTGGCACTGTCCAATCTATAGTAATATTTGTAAAAGGTGATTGTCCCCAACGAGCTGGAACATTTAAGTTATAAACAAAGCTTCTAATAGCTTTTTTGATCTCTACAAAATCTAACTTATCTTTAAAGACATAGGGTGCTAAATATGTATCAAAAGAGCTAAAAGCTTGAGCTCCAGCCCATTCACTTTGTAAAATACCCAAAAAGTTTGCCATTTGCCCAAGAGCTTCTCTAAAATGACTTGGTGCTTTTGATTCAACCCTACCTCTTACACCATTAAATCCCTCATCAAGTAAAGCTCTAAGGCTCCACCCTGCACAATATCCAGTAAGACAATCAAGGTCATGTATATGAATATCACCATTTCTATGTGCATACCCTTCAGTTTTAGTATATATTTTATCCAACCAATAGTTTGCTATAAGTTTACCTGCTAGGTTATTTACAAGTCCAGCATTAGAATATCCTGTATTTGCGTTGGCATTGATTCTCCAATCAGCCTTATCTATATACTCTTCTATAGATGAAGTGGAGTTTACATATGTAGTATCTTCATTTAAACCTAAGATATGCTCTCTTTGCATTTTATGTAAAAATCTATAAGTTATAAAAGATTTTGCAACTTTAAAGTATTTTGCTTCAAAAAGTTTTTTTTCTATTAGATCTTGTATCTCTTCAACTGTTTGAAGATCATTTCTACCTATCTCTTTTAATACTTGCTCAAAAATTATTTTATCATACACTATACCTACACTTTTAAATCCTTTTATGATAGCGTCTTCTATCTTATATGGCTTAAATTCTTCTTTACTTCCATCTCTTTTGTATATAAAGTGCATGATTTAGATCCTTTGAACAATAATTATTTTTTACTTTTTAGATATTGATAATATCAAAACATCTCTTAAAATACTCTTTTGTATTTAAGCTATATTTGTATAACATTTTATATTATTATTTATATTTTGTTAGATGTGAAATGGTATCTAAAAGAGAGTATTTAAACTTTGACTTTAGTCAAGAGTCAAACTTATAATCTTAAATATATAAAGCAAAACTCCCACACTTTAGTGTGGGATGATTTAGGAGGAATTTAGTTACAACTATTTTTTTGCTGGTATTATAATACCTTTATATGGTCCAAATTTATGTTGTGTTGTTGATTTATCATCTAAATATGGTCCAATATCACTATCTGGAACTTTGACTTTTACATCAGGGAAATCATTTTCTCTACCTTTTTTGATAGGACGTTTTTTATCATAGTCATTGATATAAGCTGCTACATCATATGCTTCATCATCTGTTAAAATTCTATTTTCATGACTAGCACCCAAAGGCATATTTGCAACTATCCAATCAGCTGCTCTAATAACTCTATACATACCAGCACCAGTGTTATAGCTATCATCCCCCCATAGTGGTGGGTATAGATATCCATTTGCTAAGCCTTCGTTTTTTTGTCCTTCGCCATTGTCTCCATGACATACTGCACAATGCTCTGTATAGACTTTTGCTCCTGCTTTTGGATCGGCTGCTCTAGACATAACCATCTTTCTATCTACTTGAGGAAACTCCGCTCCACTAACTTTTGCTCCTACAGGGATACCTTGGCTTAACCAATGCATATATGTAACGATTGCTCTCATTTCTCTACCATTTTCTGGTAACTCTTTACCGTTCATACTTCTTCCCATACAGCCATTGATTCTCTCTTCTATAGAACCTATACTACCATCACGATTTCTATATTGAGGAAAAGTTATGGTACTTGTCATAAATGGAGCTGACCATTTTTTGGTTCCTGCTTCTTGATGGCAACTAGAACAGGATAGATTATTACCTGCATATCTCATCTTTTTATCAGCCACTTCAGGCCCTATATATTTGTATGTGTGTTCAACTAACTCTTTACCATATTTTACATACTCTCCAAAAAGATTATCTGGTATTGCTTCAAAATCTGGTGCTTCCCAATCTGTAATAACTGCTTGTGGTTTGAAACCTTTATCAGCCCTTTTATTTAGCTCTCCCATATCCATAGCAAACAAAGATCCAAGGCAAAATGCTGCTACTGTTGAGATTGTTATAATCTTTCTCATATGACTCTCCTTAAATGATATGAAGAATTATATAAATATAAAGTAAAATGAAAGTAATTTTTAAAAGGTGCTTTTTAAGAAATATTTAAGCTTTGAATATATAGGTAAATATACTACCTTTAGCTAACGTGCTATCAATATCAATAACTACACTATTTTTATCACAAATTGCCTTTACTATGC
>JAAYJJ010000187.1 GCA_012522985.1 Aliarcobacter butzleri | reverse complement strand
TAATATAGCTAAATCTTTTTCTATAATATCAAAATCCTCTTTATTATCAGCATTTATTGCAATAATAAGATTTTTATAATAATGAATTTCTACTATAAAGTTTTTGCAAAAATCATTATCCAAATAAAAATCTTCACCTTTTTGATATATAATTTGGTTAAAATCTATCTCTAAATTATAAAATGTAACTTTAAAATTTTTGATATTATATTTGGTATAAAACCATTTATAAATAATTTCCATTAAAGAATCTATACTATGGGAGTATTGAATGTTTTCATATAATGAAAAAATATCATCAAGATTTTTTTGAATATCTTGACTAGCTGGACTATCATTTATTAGTTGTAATAGATCTCTTTTCATTAAAAAAGTTCCACCTTCCCCTCTTGTTCTTTGCTAAATCTCAAAACTTTTCCACGCCCAAGATTTCGTGCTTCATATAAAGAGATATCAGTATTTTTTAAAATTTGATCAACAGAGGTAGAGTCTTTTGGATACATAGATATACCTATGCATATAGTTTTTTTAAGTTTTTGATTACTATAAAAGTTTACATCTATCTCAACTAAACTAAATCTTTCTACCAATTTTAAAGCAACAGCAATAGCACTATCTTCATCTTGGACATTATTTAAAACTACTAAAAACTGCTCTCCATCAAGTTTGACTACGATATCTGATTCTCTTATATTTGATTTTAAAGTATTTGCTAGAGCTTTTAGTACTTTATCTCCTATTTTATAATCAAATTCATCAATAACTGCTTTAAAGTGATCTATTCCTATAGTTAAAAATGCTATTTTTTTGCCCTCTCTTAGTGCTAGGGGTAGAGACTTTTGCAAATGTTCAACTAAAAACTTTCTATTATAAAGCCCTGTTATTTGATCTATTAAAGAGTTTTCACTCAATGTTTTGTATAAAACAGAGAGTTTTATGCTTTCTTGCAAAGAGTGAAGTAGGGCATAAATATACTCTATCTTATCTTCTATCATCTTGTAGTGTTCATTATTTTCTGTACAAAAGGCAAAAACTAGCTCCTCTTTTTCATCTAATTCAATAGACTGAAAATAACAATACTCATCGCCAATTTTAAACTCTTTACCTTTATGAAAAACAGTGGTATTTCTATCTGTAGATTTATTTAAAATATCAACTTTAATATGTCTTAGTTTATACTCTTTATTTAACCATAAAGAGATTTTACTAAAAAATTTATCTATATTTTTATAATCATTTTTTAACCACTCTAGTAAATCAAATAATTTACTAACTCTATCTTTATCATTTTGTGTTAAAGTGTTTAATGTCTGTAATAAAAGCTCTTTATTCATATTTCATCCTAAAATAAATCAACTCCAGTTAGTTGCTCTTGTGAAAACATTACTACCTTGTTTCTACCTTGTCTTTTTGCTTCATAAAGTGCAATATCAGCATATTTAAAGATATGATCAATCGACTTTGAGTTATCAGGATACATAGCCATACCTATACTTATTGTTTTTGTTATTGTTGAAGACTCATAAACTCTTATCTCATTTTCTGCTACTTTTAGTCTTAGTTTTTCTGCAACTTTTAGTGCATCTTCTTGGCTTTCTACTCCTACAAGCATAACAATAAACTCCTCTCCACCAAATCTAATAACCACATCAGAGTCTCTTATATTTGAAGTTAAGACTCTAGCTAGTTCTTTAAGTGCCATATCTCCAATATCATGTCCATACTCATCATTGATAGCTTTAAAGTGATCCATATCAAGCATTAAAATTGCCATTTTTTTATTTTCTCTATCAAGTTGTGGTAATAGTTTTTTTAGGTGTTCATCTAAAAATTTTCTATTATAAAGCCCTGTTAAAGAGTCTTTAAAGGCTGATTCTTGTAGAGCTTTTAAAAGAAGTTTAACCTCTATATTTGGAGCTGCTTCAGTTATATAGCTTTTTATATAGTTCACATTTTGGATTACATCTTCAAGTTCTTCTTTTTTTTCTAATACTAGATTTAATATTAGACTTGTATCTTTAGATAGTTTTGTTTCTATACAGTAGTGATATTTGCTAGTACTTAAAAAATAGGGGCAACTATTATGAAAATCTAAGCTTACCACATCTGATTTGGTTCTAGAGGCTCTACAAAGTTCAGGATTTTCTTCTATCTCTTGAGAGCAATAATAAAGATCCCCTTGTTTATAAACTATATCTAAAAGATTACTTTTGTGATTTATCTCTATAAATGTAAAATTCTTTATATGAAATTTATTGGTTAAAATCTGTGCTATTCTATTGTAAATATCCTCTTTTGTTTCATCAAGTTCTATAGCTTTTTTGAATTGAAATATATTTGATAGATTATCAACTATAAGATTTGCATCTTCTATTGGATTTTTTTGTGATTTGGAGCTAATTTGTCCTGTTAGTCCTTTTAGTTTATTATCAATTACTCTAAATGTATTATCTAATTTACTTATTAAGCTATTGTAACCATTGATTAGATTTTTTATCTCTGGTTCATCTTGATAAGAGCTACTTAAAGCCAAAAATTTACCACTAACTGCTTGCATAATTCTTTCATCAAGTTTTTCTATTACATCAAAATACTTATGTAAAATTCTATTTAACAAAGGATATACAAAAGCAAGCATTAAAAGTGTTAAAATAAGTAACATATAAATAGTCTTTATACCAAGCTCTCTTAAATCACTAATATCAAGAACCAAGCTTATAGCACCTAGTGTATCACCAAATTGTACATCATGGCACTTTAGACAATCAGCTGTTGCATTATTTGTAGCTTTATATGGAATAGTAACCCTAATAGATGGTTCACTCTCTAAATAACCACTAACATAATATTCCATTTTACCTGTTTTAAGTACGCGTTCATCTATATCATCTCGTGAATATTCGTTTTTTAGAGGTTCTCCATATTGATTAATAACATTTTCACCTCTTACTACCCATAAATCTTGAATATTTTGTACATTTGAGATTGAATTTAAAAATACATCTCTTTGATGGGTGTTTCCATTTACCATATGTGCTGTTAAGCCATTTTTTACCAATTCTGATACGGATATTGCTTTATTAAGGCTTGAATTTATTCCATATACTCTAGAGTTATAAAGCTCATACATAGCAAATAAGCTAGTAAACAAAAGTAAAATTAAAATAAACTTATTAACTATCTTTTTTTTCATATCTCTCTACTATATATAGTTTACCCAAGCTCTTAATGAGTTTTGTTCTTTTTTAAGTGTTGTTTTATCACCATGTCCTGGAAAAATCTCATAATCTTTATCACCTAAATCCCAAGATAAGATTTTATTTAGACTTTTTTTCATATCATCTGGATTTGAATAAGGAAAATCAACCCTACCTATAGAGTTTTTGAATATAAAATCTCCACTAAATATTTTATCTTTTATTTTGATTATACTACACCCTGGAGTATGCCCAGCAAAATGTAAAAACTCAAATTCAACACCATCAAGTACAAACTTTTCATCACCATCAACTAGCACATCAGCTTTAACTTTTGGGATATTTTGCCCAAAAGGATCACTTTGTAACATAAAAGCATCAAGCTTATTTATATAGATAGGAATATTTAAGTTTTCTTTTAGCTCTTTATTGCTCCAAATATGATCAAAATGTCCATGAGTGTTTAGTATAGCTATTGGATTGTTTACATTTTCCAATACCCATTTTGTAGCATCAACACCTGCATCTATTATAAGATCTTTACCATCAATGGTAACTATATAACAATTTGTTTGATACATACCCATAGGCATATATTTAACCTTCATTAAAAACCTTTTATGTTAAAATCTCACCAATTGCTTAATTTTATCAAAAAAAGGTTTAAAGTGTTATTTTTTTCTAAAATATATTTAATTTTAAGTCAAAAAAGTGTTGAAATAAAGATAAATATGTTTAATCTATTTTATAACGATTATAAAAAAAGTAATATAGTATTTGATTTTGATAGCAAAATAAAATCTATTGATAATCCTTCTTATATAGATTTATGTAATATTATTTTACCAAAAGAGCAGAAAAAAAGAAAATATTTTGATACTATAGATGGCAAAAAACAACTTCTTCATACTATAGCTCATATAG
>JAAYJJ010000186.1 GCA_012522985.1 Aliarcobacter butzleri | reverse complement strand
GATAGCTTAGGAAAAGGTCAAATTGGTATAGATGCTTTTAAGTTTTTGATGGCTGATGATAGAATGAATGATATTCCTTTAATCCTAGAGACTATTGATCCTGATATTTGGGCTGATGAGATTAAAATGCTATATTCTTTTATGGAGATGTGATTGAAAGAGGTAATTGATTTTATAAATAGTGATAAAATAGAGAGTTTAGATCTTTTTTCTCAACTAAAATGTACTATAAATGAAGCTAAAATCTTACAATATATGCTAAAGCAATATATAATAGGCAATGAAAGTTTAAGTGTTGTTGATGTTTTATCAGAGTTTTATGATATACAAAAACTAGAACATCTAGAAAAGATTATCAAGATTAAAAATCTTTTAGAACTTGGTTGGATTGTTCAAAGTGGTTTTACTCATCTTAAAATAAGTGAGATTACAAAACTAGAGCTTTTAAATAGTAGTGTAAGCTTATCGGCTTCATTTTTAAAGCTACTTGAAGATGGAACCTTAGAGTTTGTTTTACCTGAAATTGCACCCTATTTGGATCATCTAGAGTATCTTCAAGATCAGTTTTTCAAGATAGATTTAGCCCAAAAACTCAATATCATAAAGGTAAATTTCAATGAAAATTCACCAAATATAAATAGACTTAAATCTAAACTAATCTTACTAGAAAACCGTATCAAAGAAAGAGTAAGTGCTACAAATTCACCTCTTATGTTAGAAGAATTTTTCAAAGAGTATGATCTTGATGAAAAAGAACAGATGATATTTTTGGCACTTTTAAAAGAAGAATATGCTAGTAATGATGAGTCTATAAGAGATATGAATGCACTACTTAGTCTTATAAGCTCTGATGATTATGAAAAGATCAAACATAGATCACTTTTAGAAGAAGGTGGTAAGCTTGTCTCAAATGCTTTGGTTGATTATGATGAGATGATCAATCCTTTTGGAGGAATAAGTAGAAACTTTTATATTCCTGATGAGATACTTTATAAAATCTCAAACTCAAATAAAAAGAAAACTAGAGTTCAAAAAATAAAGATAGATACTCTTATAAAAGAGCAATCTATTTTTGAGCTAATTGAACCCAAAAAAGGCATAGAAGAAGTTATCTTAAATACAAAAACCAAAGAGGTTTTAGACTCACTTTTAAAACAAGTTGATAAAACTGTATCAAATAGACTTATTGAATGGGGTATCAAAGATAAGAAAAAAGGCATTGATGCTAGGATTATTTTCTATGGAGCAGCTGGGACGGGTAAGACTCTAACAGCTCTTGCAATTGCCAAATCTCTTAGAAAAAAGGTTTTAAGCTTTGATTGTAGTAAAATTTTATCTATGTATGTAGGTGAGAGTGAAAAAAATGTAAGAAATATCTTTGATACATATAGATCTATAGTCCAAAAGTCCAAATCAGAGCCTATTTTACTTCTAAATGAAGCAGATCAGTTTTTAAGTACAAGAACAGAAGATGCAAAAAGCGGAAGTGAAAAGATGCACAATCAAATGCAAAATATATTTTTAGAACAAATTGAGAGATTTGATGGTATCTTAATAGCCACTACCAATCTTTTAGAATCAATAGATAAAGCTTTTAGTAGAAGATTTAACTATAAAATAGAGTTTCTAAAGCCAAATGAGGAAGAAAGAGTAAAACTTTGGGAACTACTTTTACCTAAAACTCTTCCATTTAGTGATGATTTTGATATACACGCTCTTGCTAAATATCCTCTTTCTGGTGGACAAATAGAGCTTATTATCAAAAATGCTGCTTATAAAATAGCGACTTTAGAAAATCCTATATTTTCAAATGAGATTGTTATAGAAAAAATCAAAAAAGAGCAACGTGGTACATTTGACAATGAAAAACTTATGGGATTTTTAACATAAAAAAGAGATATTTTCTACTATTTGATAAAATTTCTTGTTTCTTTTAGTATCAAATAGTGTTATATACTCTATTTATAAAACTATCTAAGTTCAACTTTAATTAATTTTTGTTATGATTTAGTAAAGTTTTGCATAATCAAAACAAAATTTGATTTTTAAATATATCAAAAAAGGGGATTATATGAGTCATATGGATTTTGCACACCCGTATTTTGGGGCTTTTGTAATGTTCGTTCTCACATTTGTAGCTTTTATTGCTACAACAGCACTTGCAAGGTTTGTTAGTAGAAGGCTTTCAAGTTTGAGTGAAGAGAAACTAAAGTGTACTATATATGAGTGTGGACCTGAAGTTACAAAGCAACCAAATAAGATTTCAACACAGTTTTATATGCTTGCGTTACTTTTTATATTATTTGACGTAGAGATAATATTTATGTTTCCTTGGGCTATAAACTTCAAAATTCTTGGGTGGTTTGGATTTGTTGCAATGATTTTCTTCCTCTTGTTGCTAACAATAGGATTTATATATGAGTGGAGAAAAGGAGCACTACAATGGCACAGCATAAAGTAAATTATTTAGCAAATGGTGGTGCACCTATTGCACTAACCGCGGTTGATAAACTAGTAAATTTTGGTAGAAGTAACTCTTTGTGGCCTATGACATATGGACTTGCTTGTTGTGCTATTGAGATGATGGCAACTGGTGCTAGTAGATATGACTTTGATAGATTTGGAACTATCTTTAGAGCTAGTCCTAGACAATCTGATGTTTTAGTTATTGCTGGAACTCTAACCAAAAAACATGCTGAGTTTTTAAGAAGGCTTTATGATCAAATGCCTGAACCCAAATGGGTAATAAGCATGGGAAGCTGTGCAAATACTGGTGGTATGTTTAACACTTATGCAACAGTTCAAGGAGCTGATAGAGTAGTACCTGTGGATATCTATCTACCTGGTTGTGCTCCTAGACCTGAGACTTTACAATATGCAGTAATGCTTTTACAAAAGAAAATTAGACAAGGCTCGATTTTCAAATCACAAAAGCCTAAAAGGTTGGTATAATGAGAAAATATACTCCAAAAAGTGATGTTCAAAAAAAATCATACTATAATGATAGGTTTCATGTAACTCCAGAACTTCCAAAAGGTGATGTATCAAACGATGAAGTTTTTGCTAAAGATTTAGAGGCTTTAAAAGCAAATTTTGCTATAGAAGATGCTTATATCCAAAGAGGACATTTAGTTGTTTTTATGGAAGCAAAGAAAAACAAAGAGATTATAAAGTTTGCAAAGGTTGAACTTGGATATGACTTTTTGATGGAGCTTAGTGCCTTGGATTATATCTCTTCAAGAGGTGGATTTGAGGTTTTTTATGAGATGTTATCTACATCTAAGCATAAAAGAATGAGACTTAAATGCTTTGTAGAGCTAGGAGAAGCTATAGAATCTGTTGAATCTATCTTTAGATCTGCTGATTGGGCTGAGAGGGAGATGTATGATATGTTTGGTATTAAACTAAAAAACCATCCTTATCCAAAAAGAATCCTTATGCCTGATGATTGGTATGATCATCCTCTTAGAAAAACCTATCCACTTCAAGGTGATGAAGCAGCACAATGGTATGAAGTAGATAAGATCTTTGGTAAAGAGGCTCGTGATATCATAGGAGCTGAAATAAGAGACTCTGCTGCTATTGATAGATATGATACTACTAGATTTGCTAGACTAGGTCATGAAGTTCCTTATGGATTTGATATCCAAAAAGAGGGTGAACCAGAGCATACTCCACTAGCATATCAAGAAGAAGATGGTGTCAAGCTTTTTGGTGCAAGATTAATCACTAAATTTGATGAAAAAGAATCAAAAGTTTTAGATAAAAGAAAGTAAGGATCAAAGATGCAACATGTAAATAAACTAAAACCGTTCTTTGAAAATATCTCATTTGAACGAGAAGACAATACTATGATAGTAAACTTTGGTCCACAACATCCATCAGCTCACGGACAACTAAGGCTTATACTAGAGCTTCAAGGTGAAGAGGTAATAAAAGCTGTTCCTGATGTAGGATATCTACACCGTGGTATGGAAAAAATGGCTGAAAATATGATCTACAATGAGTTTTTGCCAACAACAGATAGAATGGACTATATAGCAGCAACTTCAAATAACTATGGATTTGCTCTAGCTGTTGAAAAACTTTTAGGCATAGAAGCTCCAAGAAGAGCAGAAGTTATAAGAACTATGCTTGTAGAGCTAAATAGAATCATCTCTCACCTTTTTTGGCTTGCAACTCATGCACTTGATGTTGGGGCAATGTCTGTATTTTTATACTGCTTTAGAGAAAGAGAGTTTGCTATGGATCTGATGGAGGATTATTGTGGAGCTAGACTTACGCACTCTGCTGTAAGAATAGGTGGAGTTCCTCTTGATCTTCCAAAAGGTTGGTTAGATAGCTTAGAAAAATTTATAGCTCATGTAGTACCTCAAGTAGCTATGTATGAAGGACTTTTAACAGAAAATAGAATCTGGAAAATGAGACTTGAAAATGTAGGTATCATCTCTGAAGAGATGGCAAAAAGTTGGGGCTGTAGTGGTATTACACTAAGAGGTAGTGGAGTCAAATGGGATCTTAGAAAAGAGATGCCTTATGGGCTTTATCCTGAGCTTGATTTTGATGTTCCTGTTTCATATGCATGTGATAGTTATGGTAGATATCTATGCTATATGGAAGAGATAAGACAATCAGCAAAAATCCTAACTCAACTAATAACTATGTACAAAGATACAAGTTCAGAGCTTATGGCTCATGCACCAGAGTATATCTCAGCTCCAAAAGAGCAAATTATGACTCAAAACTACTCTTTAATGCAACATTTTGTACTTGTAACTCAAGGTATGAGACCACCTGTTGGTGAGGTATATGTAGCAACAGAATCACCAAAAGGTGAACTAGGATACTATATATGTAGTGATGGAACACCATATCCATATAGAATCAAACTAAGAGCTCCTAGCTTTTGGCATACGGGGATATTACAAGATTTACTTCCAGGACACCAATTGGCCGATGTTGTAACTATTATAGGTAGTTTAAACATAGTCTTTGGTGAAATAGATAGGTAAGGGGCTAGATATGAAAAGATATGATTTAAGGCTACTAAAAGAGAACTTCTATGATAGAATGTTTGAACTCCTAAAAGATGATATAAGTGAAGATGAAAATGCTATATTTTTATTTGAAATAGGTGATTTTTCACCTATTCAAAAAGTAGCAGATATGGTAAAAGAGCATAACTATACTTTGATGAACTCTTTAAAATTCAACGAAGTTGATTGGACTGTTGTTATCAAAAAATCTGCTCCTTTAGTAGAGCAAGTCCAAGAAGATACTATAGAAGAGTAAATTATGAGTAATCTATATTTTTCATATTGGCAAGGAGAAGTGATAGACAACCGCAATAAAAGCGGTGAAGATATCGTAACTACCTCTTTTAAGTTTCCCTTTGCTTATGATGACTCAACACAAACAAAAGCTTATGTTGGATGGGATGGTTTTGCACTTTTTGATAAGAGTGTAGATATAGTAAAACTAGCTATAAACTATGCTAGACAATACCAAGAGTATTCAGAAGCTTGTGGAAGATGTGCTCCTGGGAGATGGGGTGGAAGAATACTATATGATATTTTTGACAAAATAGGTAGAGGTGAAGGAACTCTTAGTGATATAGCTCACCTAAAAGAGATCTCTTCTACCATGCAAGAAACAAGCAAATGTGAAATAGGAAAAACCGTCCCTACTCCATTGCTTGGGATGTTAAAATATTTTGAAGATGAGTTTTTAGAGTGTATAAAAAATCAACAAAAATCACCTTGGTATGATAGTGATGGTGATAAATATATAGCAAATATCACCGCTCCTTGTATGGATATGTGTCCAGCTCATGTTGATATACCTGCTTATATAGAAGGTGTTAGAGATGGTATGTATGATTTAGCACTATCTTCTACTAGGCAAACTATGCCTCTAGCTCATACATGTGGTAGAGTTTGTCCACATCCATGTGAAAAAGCTTGTAGAAGAACAAATCTAGATTCAGCTATATCTATTATGGAGCTAAAAAGAATAGGTGCTGATTATGAAACAGATCACAATCTAGAGTGGTTTCACCCAGTAAAACCAAAAAAACCACGAGATGATGGCAAACAAGTAGCTATTGTTGGAGCAGGTCCAGCGGGGCTAACTGCTGCATATTATCTTGCATTAGAAGGAATTAAAGTAGATATTTATGAAGACTTACCAGTTCTTGGTGGTGAAGTTGCTGTTGGGGTACCAGAATATAGGATGCCAATAGATAGATACAATAAAGATATCGAACTAGTTACCTCTATGCCAACAGTAAGTGTTTTTACAAATAGTAGAGTTGATGCCAATAAACTAAAAGAGCTAGATAGTAACTATGATGCTACCTTACTTTCTTTTGGTACAAGACTATCCAAAAGAATAGGATGTAGCAATGAAAACCCTAAAATGCAAGGGTATTGGGGTGCTATAGATATGCTAGATCAGATAAATCTATGGGAAAAATATCGTATTGGTAAACCAACAGACCTAAAAGGCAAAACTGTTGTTTGCGTTGGTGGTGGATTTACCTCTATGGACGTAGTAAGATGTTCTATTAGAGCTGGAGCTAGTAGAGTTGTAATGCTTTATAGAAGAGATGAGAAGACTATTATAAACAATACTACACTAGAAGAGTATAGTGAAGCCGTTGAAGAGGGAGTTGAGTTTATATTTTATTCAGCTATAAACACAATTATTGATGATGGTGAAAAGATAACAAAAATTATAGTTGATAAATATGAACTAAAACCAGATCCAGATGGTGGAAGACCTGTTTTAGATAAGATTGAAGGTGGAGAGTTTGAAATAGAGTGTGATTATGTAGTACCAGCTGTTTCACAAAGTGCAGATTTACAACTTTTACCACCAGAATGGGAAGTAAAGCTAACTTCTTGGAATACTCTTTTAACAAATGGAAAAGATTATATGACAAATCGTTCTGGACTCTTTGCTGCAGGAGATTGTGAATATGGTCCTATGACTATAGTAAATGCTGTAGGTCAAGCAAAAAGAGTAGCTAGTGTAATAAGTAGATATATATATGATAAAAAAGTCTCTTTAACAGATGATGAAATTATGGAAGATCACACTAGAAAACTTGGAGTTTATAATAAAAACGAAGTTATCAAAGGCTGGATGAAAGGTGTTCCTAGAGCAGAAAGCCAAAAGCTAGAAGTTGAAATTAGAAAAGATAATAACCTAGAAGTAAATCTTGGATTAACTTCACAAGAGGCTCAAATGGAAGCTGAGAGATGTATGAGATGTTATTACATCGGGATGGTGGCACTATGAGTGAAAGAATTATACATTTTGGAAAACAACTATCTATCACTATAGATGGCAAAGAGTGCAAAGGTACTTTTGGTGAAACCATACTTCAAATAGCTAGAAGAAATAGTATCTATATACCTACTATGTGTTATCTCTCCAAAGTCTCACCTATAGGAAGCTGTAGAATGTGTGTTGTAGAAGTTGAGGGTAATGATGGTTTTGTTCTTAGTTGTCAAGCAAAGGCTGTTGATGGCTCAAATATTAAGACAAATACTAATGAGCTTTTTCATCATAGACAAAATATTATGAAACTATATGATGTAAACCACCCTTTACAATGTGGTGTATGTGATAAAAGCGGAGAGTGTGAACTACAAAACAAAACTTTGGAGTTTAAAGTTAGCTCTCAAGAGTTTAATGCAAAAGAGCAAAAAAGAAGAAATAAAAAATGGGGTATCTTAGGATATGATCCATATTTATGTATATTATGCGAAAAATGTGTAAGAACATGTAACGAGATAGTAGGCTCAAATGCTCTTTATGTAAAACCTGGTGGATATAAATCTGAAATAGATATAAGATTTTCCAAATGCCAACAATGTGGAGAGTGTATCTCTGTTTGTCCTGTAGGGGCTTTGGTATCAAATGGTTACAAATATAGCTCAAATGCTTGGGAAGGCTCTAAGATACCAGCAAGTTGTGCACATTGTAGTAGTGCATGTAGCCTTAGATATGAGGTTAAACACGATGGAACCTTACAAATTGGAGATGAAAAAATAACAAGAGTTACAAATGACTTTGAGTTTTCTTCACTTTGTGGTGCTGGAAGATTTGCTTTTGATTTTGAAAATAAAAAAATCTCTTCAAAAGAGGAGTTTGACGAGGCTATAAAAGCTCTTAAAAACTGTGATGCTATAAGGTTTGATTCTTATATTACAAACGAAGAAGCTCTTATTTTACAAAAACTAAAATCAAAACTTGGTGTTAAGCTATACAACGAAGATGCAAGAAGTTTTAAAAACTTTATAAAAAACTTTACCTTAACATCTAATAGCTCTTTATACAATGGTTCTTTAGAGGATATTAAAAAATCAGACTTTATTATAACAGTAGGTAGTTTTGTAAATTATGATAATCCAATGATTAAATTTGCACTAAATCAAGCTAGTAAAAAAAATAGAGCCCAAATCTTCTATATGCACCCTATTGCGGATGATGCCCTAAAAGCTATCTATACAAAATATATCAAATATGAAGCTGGTAGTGAAGATGGGGTATTGGCAATGCTTGTAAATGCCTTTGTTAAAAGCTCAAATGATGAAGTAAATAGTTATCTTGAAGATCTTGATCTTGGTTATATAAGTGCTGAATCTAACCTAGGTGAAGAAGAAGTAGATGATATTAAAAAAAGATTTATTCAAAAAAAATCCCCTATGATAATAGTAGGTGAAGATCTATTTAGACATCCAAATAGTGCAAATATAGCTAAACTTCTAGGGCTTTTCCAAAGTTTTTCAGAGTTTAAAGTCCTTATAGTTCCATCACAAACAAATACTCTAGGTGTTAGTTTAATATGTGATCTAGACAATGATCTTGGTGGGGATTATGTAGTAGCTTATAACTCTTATGGGGATTATACGATTAGTTCTAGTGGTAGTGGTGATTTTCATACACCAGCACTAAACCAACAAGAAGGAACATTTACAAATATAGATAAATTGGTAGTTCCTACAAATGTTGCTATTAGATATAAAGGTTATTCTTTAAATGACTTAGCAAATACTCTTTTAGATATTAAACAAAAATATACTATCAACTATACTCCACATTTACCAAAAGAGAGTGGTTTTAAGGCTATAGCTTTTGACTCTTTGGATGATTATTATGATAATTGTGGGGTATCTTATAGAGGGTATAGGCTTGATTTGTTTGATACTAAGCAAAGTTTTGATATAAAAGAGATCGAAGATATTGAAAGCTTTGATGGAAGTGTTATTTATAACTATAATCCTTTGCAGCAATTTAACGAATATACTGCAAAAACAACACTAGCAGCAAAAGATCCATTTTTAAGAGGAAGTGACTCTTTTGCTAGATCGGCTAAAATTAGTGATGGCAATGAAATTGCTATTAATATTAATAATAGTACAATAAGAAAAGTATTTAAGTTAGATAATAACTTAAAAGGAACTATTGGACTAATAAGTACTTATGATATTGAAAAAAGAAGTGATCTTTTCAAAGGATTTAGGTATAAAAAAGTAAAAATTCAAAAGGTTGATGTACAATGAGTGATTTAATAACATTAACGATTGATGGTAAAACCATAAAAGCAAAAGATGGGGAGTTTATACTAAATGTAGCAAGAGCAAATGGTATTTTTATACCAGCTATCTGTTATCTTAGTAGATGTTCGCCAACTCTAGCTTGTAGGCTTTGCTTAGTTGAAGCAGATGGGAAACAAGTCTATTCTTGTAATGCAAAAGTCAAAGATGGTATGAATATTACCACAACTACTGATAATATAGAAAAAGAGCGTCGCTCTATAATGGAAGTTTATGATGTAAACCATCCATTACAATGTGGTGTATGTGATCAAAGTGGTGAGTGTGAACTACAAAACTATACACTATATATGGGTGTAGATAAACAACACTATGCTATTAAAGATATAGATAGACCAGCTGTTACATGGGGTGTTATGAAGTATGACCCAGGCTTATGTATAGTATGTGAAAAGTGTGTAACTGTATGTAAAGATATGATAGGATCAAATGCTCTATCTACTGTTAAAAGAGGCGGTGAGGATTTAGATAAGTCATATAAAGAATCTATGCCAAAAGATGCTTATGCTATGTGGAATAAGCTAAATAAATCTTTAATCGGATTTGATAAAGATAGATGTATAGATTGTGGAGAGTGTATCTCTGTTTGTCCTGTTGGGGCTTTGGTTAGTAGTGATTTTCAATACAAATCAAATGCTTGGGAACTTACAAGAGTACCAGCATCAAACCCACATAGTAGTGATTGTAGTTTGCTTTATTATGAAACAAAACATGATAGCATTATAAACAATAAATCACATAAAATCTATAGAGTTACAAATGATTCACACTATGTATCCCTAAGTGGTGCAGCTAGATTTGCTTTTGATTATGCACTTGATTCAAGTAAAGATGAAGAAAAATTTGCAAAAACCATAGAAGCATTTAAACAAGCTGACACTATAAGTTTTGGATCATATATTACAAACGAAGAAGCACTTATTTTACAAAAACTAAAAGAAAAGTTTGGATATAAGCTTATAAACAACGATGCAAAAAGATATAAGAGTTTTTTAAACGAGTTTGCTCAAACTAGTGGTAAGAGCCTATATAATGGTAGTTTACAAGATATTCATAATAGTAACTTTGTTATAAGTGTAGGAAGCTATTTCAAATCAGATGCACCTAGCATAAGATTTGCATTTAATAACTCTATTAGTCTAAACAAAGGTGCAGGGCTATACTTCCATCCACTAGGTGATGTAACTGTAGAAAACTTTGGTAAAAAAGGTAAAACTATAGAGACTATAGCAAATAATCCTATGAGCGAAGAGGCTATTTTATACCTAATCTTAGATCTTTTTGGTAAAGACTTACCAAAAGAAATAAGTGATTATTTAGCATCACATAAAGAGATAAGATCTAAAACTACTGTTGAGACTATAAAAGAGAGCATTAAAGAAAAAGTTGTAGATCCACAAACTGGTGAAGAAAAAGAGGTAGAAAAGCTTGTTCCTAAAAAGGTAGAAACCACTGTTGAGTATCAATACACTAAACTACTTGATATAATAGGAGCTGATGAGAGCTTACTAGAGACTATAAACTCTATGCTTGATAAAAAAGATAGTTTTAGCCTAATAATAGGTGAAGATCTTATCAACCACCCAAGAAGCAAGAACCTAGCTCATCTTAGTGGACTTATCCAAAGATATACAGAGTTTAAAGTAGTTATTATACCTACAAGAACAAATACTCTAGGTGTTAGTTTAATCTGTGAACTTGATGATACAACAGGTATTTATACTATTGGTTATAATAGAAGCGGAGATTATACTATAAGTGCTTTGGGTGATGGAGATATGGATATGCCACCACTTCTTCAACAAGAAGGAACATTTACAAATATAGATAAAAGAGTAGTTCCAACCAATGCAGCATTGGCTTATCATGGCTATACTCTAAACGACATAGCAAGAGCCTTAGGACTTGAAGAGGAGTTTACTGTTGATTATACTTCATTGCTACCTAAAGAAAAAGGGTACAAAAGTATAGAATTTGACTCATTAAGTAACTATTTTTCAAATGATTTCAAAGAAAATAGAGGATATTTACTTTCTGTAAGTGATATAAGCTATAATAATAAAGTAGAAAATATTGAATATACTCAACTTGAAGGTGAGCTTATATATCAAGCAAATCCTATCAATCAGTTCAATTAATTTACTGCAAAATCGTCTTTAATAAAAGAGCCTTTTGGATGTTATATGAGCAAAAGTAGAGCTGATTCATTGGGTGTTAATGAAAATGATACTATTATAGTTGAAGCAAATCATATAAGTTTTGAGTTACCTGTAGTAATAGACATTCAACTTAGTGGTGATATGTGCTATATTCCAACATTTAAAAAAGATGCAAAAACTTGTAAACTCTTTAGCAACTCAAGATATGCTAAAGCTGTTATAAAAAAGTAGAGGTGTAAAATGGATCCAATATATTTTCTTGAAACTATAATCAAAGTTTTGGTTGTATTACTGATTTTTTCTGCAATAGCTGGATTTACAACTTATATAGAAAGAAAGATATTAGCTTTTATGCAAAGAAGATTAGGACCTGTGCATGTAGGACCTGCTGGAGTTTTACAGATCTTAGCTGATGGTATAAAACTCTTTACAAAAGAGGATTTTGTACCACAAAATGCAAATAAGCCTATTTTTATGATAGCACCAGTTATAACAGCGGCAACTGCTTTTATAGCTATGAGTGCCGTTCCATTTATACCATCATTTAATATAGGTGGATATACTGTTACTCCTATTATAAGTGATATCAATATAGGTTTACTATTTGTTTTGGGTGTTATGGCAACTGGACTTTATGGACCACTTCTAGCAGGTATGGCAAGTGGCAATAAATGGGCATTGCTAGGAGGAGCTAGAACAACTATTCAACTTTTAAGTTATGAGATAGTTACAGGACTTTCTATACTTGCTCCTTTGATGTTAGTAGGAAGTCTATCTTTAATAGATATCAACAACTACCAAAGTGGTGGTATATTTGATTGGTTACTTTTTACTCAACCTGTGGCATTTATTCTATTTTTGATAGCTGGTTTTGCTGAAACCAATAGAACACCTTTTGACTTACTAGAGCATGAAGCAGAGCTTATTGCTGGATATGCAACTGAATATTCTGGTATGAGATGGGGTATGTTTTTTATAGGTGAGTATGCAAACCTTTTTACAGTATCATTTCTAGTAGCACTTATTTTTATGGGTGGCTTTAATGATCTTTGGTTTATTCCTGGAGGAATTGCTATTATATTAAAAGTTATGTTTTTAATATTTTTCTTCCTTTGGACAAGAGCATCATGGCCTCATATTAGACCAGACCAACTTATGTGGTTGTGTTGGAAAGTATTAATGCCAATAGCTGTAATTAATATTATAATTACAGGCTTAGTAATTATGTTGTAGGAGAATTCATGAACGAACAAATCAAACAAGTAAACAATGATATCCCAAAATCAGATGGATATATAACCGTTAATGACGGAAAATATCCTGATAATAGATGGCAAGAGTTTACTCAAGTTATGAGTAGAACAGTCAAAACTGAACTTTTTGGGGGATTGAAGATTACATTTAAAAATATGGTTGATGCCCTATTTAAAAATGATATGCATACTATCAAATACCCTATGGAAAAACTTCCAGTTAGCCCAAGATATAGAGCAGTACATAAACTACTAGCTCTTTTAGAAAGTGGGAACAATAGATGTATTGGATGTGGACTTTGTGAAAAGATCTGTATAGCTAACTGTATAAGACTTGATACAAAAATAGATGAAAAATCAAGAAAAGAGGTAACTGAATATACTATCAATTTAGGTAGATGTATATTTTGTGGATATTGTGCTGAAGTCTGTCCTGAACTTGCTATTGTTCATGGAGGAAGATATGAAAATGCAAGTGAGCAAAGAGCTCATTTTGTACTAAAAGATGATCTTCTAACTCCACTTGATTTCCTAAAAGATCAACAAGAATTTAGTGGATTTGGTGCACCATCAGATGATGCTGATGAGAAGATCAAAAAAACACCTTTAGCATATTAAGGAGAGGCGATGGAAATAGTAGCTTTTTATTTATTTGCATTTTTAACTATTGCAATGTTTTGTACAACAGTTCTAACAAACAATGCTCTATATGCTCTTAGCTCGTTGGCTGCTGGGATGATATTTATTTCAGCATTTTACTTTTTATTAGATGCAGAGTTTTTGGGTGTTGTTCAAATAGTGGTTTATACAGGTGCTGTTATGGCACTATATGCTTTTGGTATGATGTTTTTTGACACAATAGCTGAAGTAAAAGAAGATATCAAAAACCCTAGATTGGTTTTTATTCTAAGTGGTGGAATTGCCCTATTAGTAGTTGTTATACTAACTGCTCCAATAGTAAGTAATAATATTTTAGTATCTCATCCTATCTCTATGGAGTATGGAAACAATGTAAAAGAAGTAGGTATTGTACTATTTACTAAATATCTTGTTCCATTTGAGTTAGCTGCTGTTATGCTTTTGGTAGCTATGATAGGTGGAGTAATCTTAGCAGGTAAAAAAATGGATATCTCTATTACTCAAATGAGTGAAGATGAGATAGATAAACTTAGCTCTTCTGCTGATATTACAAAGGATAAAAAATGATGTTAAATGACTATTTAATTCTTAGTTCTATACTTTTTTGTATTGGGCTTATCGGTGTTATTAGAAGAAAAAACCTTTTAATGCTATTTTTTGCATCTGAGATTATGTTAAATGCCGTCAATGTTGGTTTAGCAGCTATTTCAAAATTTCATGGTGACTTAGATGGTCAAATGTTTGCATTTTTTATTATAGCAGTTGCCGCTAGTGAGGTAGCTATTGGCTTAGGTTTACTTATAATGACTTATAAAAGAAAAAACTCACTAAGTCTAGATAATCTACAAAGTATGGGAGGCTGATTTATGGAAAATCTGTTATATATAGCACTTTTTGCTCCACTTGTTGGATCAATATTTGCTGCTTTTTTTGCAAATTATCCAAAAAAACTAATAACTGGACTTTTCACTTCAGCTATGTTAGGTTTATCGATGATCGCATCGCTAGTACTACTTTCTTGGGTAATTACAGGTAATGTTGTTCATGTTAGGATGTTAGATTGGATAGTTATAGGTAATCTTAATATTCCATTTGGCTTTGTTGTTGATCAAGTAAGTGCAACTATGATGGTAGTTGTAACAATAGTTTCAACAATGGTTCATATCCACTCTATAGGTTATATGGATAGTGATAAGAGTTTTAATAGATTTTTCTCATATCTATCAGCTTTTGTTTTTTCTATGATGATTTTGGTTATGAGTGATAACTTTGCTGGGCTATTTATAGGTTGGGAAGGTGTTGGACTATGTTCATGGTTGCTAATAGGATTTTGGTACCATAAAGAAGATAAACCTTTGGTAAAAGATCTTTATAACTCACCATTTTCAACTCTTTCACCTCACTCATCTATATCTCCAGCATTTGCTGCAAATGAGGCATTTATAACAAATAGAGTTGCTGACCTTGCTATGCTTGTTGGTATGTTTTTGATCTATTGGAACTTAGGCTCTTTACAATATGATGAAGTTTTTGCAAATATTTCTAGCTTAAATACATCAACAGTTGTTGCTATTGCAATATTTTTATTTATTGGTGCTATGGGTAAATCAGCTCAATTTCCATTTAATCAATGGCTTGCAAATGCGATGGAAGGTCCAACACCAGTTTCAGCACTTATTCATGCTGCTACGATGGTTACAGCTGGGGTTTATTTGGTTATTAGAGCAAATGAGATCTATACAGTTGTTCCTGAAGTTGGTGCATTTATAGCTGGACTTGGAGCTTTTGTTGCTATGTTTGCAGCTTCTCAAGCACTAGTAGCTACAAATATGAAAAAGATTATTGCATTTTCAACTCTATCTCAACTAGGATATATGTTTGTTGCTGCTGGACTTGGAGCTTATTGGGTAGCACTTTTTCACTTAGCAACTCACGCATTTTTCAAATCAGTTCTATTTTTGGGTGCAGGAAATGTAATGCATGCTATGAATGATGAGATTAATATCAAAAAAATGGGTGGATTATATAAACATATGCCAAGAACAGGGCTTATTATGATACTAGCATCTATTGCACTAGCTGGTATTTTTCCTTTTGCTGGGTTTTTCTCAAAAGACTTAATTCTTGAAGTTGCATTTGGTAGTGGTTCATATATCATCTGGAGTGTTTTATGGATAACTGCGGGATTAACAGCATTTTATAGCTTTAGACTTATTATGTATGTATTTTTTGGTAAAGAAAAATATCATGAATATGGATACCATCCTCATGAAACTTATGGTTTTGTAATAGCTGCTATGGCACCTCTTGCTATACTATCTATAGTTGCTGGTTGGACTCAAGCAGGATTTACAAATATGGTTACAAGTATCTTACCTCCATTAAATGTTCATGTTGATAATGCAACACTTTGGATGCTTATTATTGTAACTACTGCTATTGTTTTAGTTGGTATTGGATTTGCTGTATTTAAACACAAAAAAGATGAGGCATATTTTGGGGAAGCTCTAAAAAATAGATTTTGCTATAAACTTCTAGCAAATCAATACTATATGCCACTATTTTTTGAAAAAGTAGTTCTTAAACCATATCTTGCAATATCAAGATTTAGCTGGAAAGAGATAGATTTAAAAATAGTTGATACTATTGTAGATGCTATTGCAAAAACTATCTATACTACAGGTAATGAAAGTAGAGTTATGCAAACAAGAAACCTATCCACTGCTTTAAGATGGATGGCTTTTGGTTTGCTTGTATTATTAATTTTGGCGATACTGCTGGTATCAAACAATTAAGGGGTAATTGATGGAATACATTTTATCGATATTAATATTCTTTCCAGCAGTTGCAGCAGCAATGGGCTTTATAGTAAATAAAGACTCTATTAGAATGTATGCTATAACTGTTACAGCTATAGAGTTCTTTTTAAGCTGTGTTTTGTGGTACTCTTTTGATAGCACAAATAGTGGTATGCAATTTATGGAGTTTGTTCCTGTAATTGCGGAATATGGAATAGCTTATAATCTAGGCGTTGATGGAATTTCACTATTTTTAGTTATAATGACTACATTTATGACTATGATAGCGGTTATTGGGCTTACAGAAACAAAAGATCTTAAAAATATGCTTATTACGGTACTATTTTTAGAGATGACTATGGTTGGTGTATTTGTAGCACTTGATGCTATAATCTTCTACCTATTTTGGGAGCTATCACTTGTACCAATGCTTTATATCATAGGTGCATGGGGTGGAAACCTAAGAATCTATGCTTCTGTTAAGTTCTTTTTATATACATTTTTTGGAAGCTTGATTATGCTTGTTGGTATGTTATATCTTGCTTATGTATATTATTCAACTACAGGAAGTTGGAGTTTTGCACTAGCTGATTGGAATATGTTACTTTTACCATACAATATGCAATTATGGCTTTTTATAGCGTTTTTTGCTGGATTTGCTATCAAAGTTCCTATGATTCCATTTCATACGTGGTTACCTTATGCTCATGGACAAGCACCTACAATAGGTTCTGTTATATTAGCAGCTGTTTTACTAAAAATGGGAACTTATGGTTTTATTAGATTTTCATTACCTCTTTTTCCTGATGCTAGTGTAGCTATGATGATACCTATGGCAACATTGGGACTTATAGCTATTATCTATACGGCAATGGTAGCTTATGCACAAGAAGATATGAAGCAAGTTATAGCATATAGTTCTGTTTCACATATGGGTGTTATTATTCTTGGAACTTTTGCACTAAATGTTGAGGGTATTGGTGGATCTATATTTTTAATGATTAGCCACGGTATAGTCTCTGGTGCACTGTTTATGCTTGTTGGTGTACTTTATGATAGAAGACATACCAAAATGATAGCAGAGTTTGGTGGTATAGCATCTATTATGCCAAAATATGCACTAATTTTTGGTATTATGCTTATGGCAAGTGTAGGATTACCTTTGACTATAGGTTTTGTTGGAGAATTTTTAAGTTTATTAGGATTCTTTAGAGTATCACCAGTTATGGCACTACTTGCTGGAACTACTATTATACTAGGAGCTGTATATATGCTTGTTTTATACAAAAAGGTATTTTTTGGTCCACTAAACAATGAAAATAATAAAACACTAGTTGATGTAAAAGGTAGAGAATTGGTTGCTTTAGTGCCACTAGTGGCATTGGTTGTTTTCTTTGGGGTTTATCCAAAACCTATATTAGAACCAGTAGATGCAAGTGTAAAACAACTTGTTCAAACAATGTATGGAAAATCAATAACTCCAAACGCAAAAGAGACTCTTGCACAAGTTAATTCAATAGGGGAGGAAGAATAATGATAGATCCAATCTCAGTAGATTTAGCAAGTCTAAATCTAAAATCTCTAGCCCCTATGCTAGTAGCAGTTGTGGGTGCTTTAATAATCTTATGTATTGATTTGGTAAATAGAAACTTACATAAATCTCTTTATGTAATGCTAACTATTTTATTTTTAATAGTTGATTTAGGTGTATTACTAGGCTATAGTGGAGCAACAAAAGGCTTTTTTGATCTAATGCTTGTAGATGGTATATCGATTTTAGCTCAGTTGATTATTATTATAGCTTCAGGGCTATTTATATTGTTGGCTCTTTCTCAACAAAGATTTCATGAATATAGATATCCAGAGTATTTTTCACTATTTTTATTTATGGTAGCTGGATTTCAGTTTATGGTAAGTAGTGATAATCTTATACTTATATTTGTAGGATTAGAGACTGCTTCTATGGCACTATATACTATTATTGCAATGCACAACCGTGAAAAATCTCTTGAAGCAGCTATTAAGTATTTTACAATGGGTGCTTTAGCAGCTGGATGTTTTGCTTTTGGTATTATGATATTTTATGCTGTAACTGGAAGTATGGAGATATCTCAAATCAATGCTATTTTAGTTGAAAATAACTTTGAGCCATTTTTACCAGTACTTTTGGGTGTAATATTTGTATTTGTTGCACTTGGATTTAAACTCTCATTGGTTCCATTTCATATATGGGCACCAGATGTTTATGAAGGCTCAAGTGCAGCAATGGCTGGATATATGTCTGTAGTACCTAAATTAGCTGCTTTTGTAGTTGCTCTAAGATTTTTTACTATATTTGTAAACGCAGAGATTTTTTGGGTTGAGATGGTACTTTATGCTACAGTAGTTATTACTATGACTCTACCAAATATGATAGCCTTAGTACAAACTGATATAAAAAGAATGTTAGCATATAGCTCTATTTCTCATGCTGGTTTTGTTATGGTTGCTATACTACTAGGCACTACTCAAGCTACACAAGGGCTGTTTTTATATTGGATACTATTTTTATTTACAAATCTTGGTGCTTTTTCTATGCTTTGGGTACATAGACAAAAGAAACTTGAAGGATTTGAATCAGATCATCCATTTGAAAAATTCTCTGGTTTGGTTAAAAAATCACCTGTAACTGCATCGATTATGGGACTTTTTATGTTAAGCCTTGCTGGAGTTCCTCCTTTTTCAATATTTTGGGGGAAAATGTATCTAATAGGAGCTGCAATCAATGCTGATTATTTGATTTTGGCATTGATTATGGCTATAAATAGTGCAATTGCGGCTTACTATTATCTAAAACTAGTAGTATATATGTTCTTAAAAGATCCTGTTACAAATGATAAAGTGGAATTTTTAGGAAATGCAAATAATACACTAAAAACTGTAATCGGAGTATCAGCTTTAGTTACAATTTTAGCTATTTTCTTTATCAATCCACTACTTGAACATATATCATACTTTGTTCAAACAAGTGGGTTTTAAGATTTAGTACCCTACTTTAGCTAAATATAGCCCCTTAGAAGGAGCAGGTTTACAGAAAACCTTCTCCTTTTTTTGTAGTTGATTTTTAAGATCTTCTATACTATATCTCTTATCTGAGATAGCAAGTAAAAACCCAACCATAATCCTAACTTGAGAGTGCAAAAATCCATTTGCTTCAAATCTAACAACATATATATCTTTATATGGATAGATTTTTGCATTATAGATTGTTCTAATAGTTGATTTGATTTGGGGATTGTGTTTAGCAAAGTACTCAAAATCATAGCTACCAATAAACTCATTTATAGCCTCTTTGATAGCATAATAATCTAGATTTTTAGTATATGTAATAAAATCATCATTAAAAACTGAAGTCTCTTTGGTAGTT
>JAAYJJ010000185.1 GCA_012522985.1 Aliarcobacter butzleri | reverse complement strand
TAGATCAAATAGAAACGAATATATAGCCCTCTTTGCTGATTATGATAAAACAATAGAACCATACAACCAACAAACATTTAATCTTTTAGCTATATTTTTACTTACATCTTTACTTATGATACCTATTATTTTATATTTTTCTGGAGTTATAGTAAGACCTATTAAAGAACTAGCAAAAGATAGTATCAATATCCAAAATAGAGATTATGACTCTATCAAAGAGGTAAAAAGTAATATAAAAGAAGTTTCCTTACTTTCTGAGTCTTTTATAAATATGTCCAAATCAATAAGTGATTATCAAAACTTTCTAGAAGAAAAGGTCAAAGAAAGAACTCAAGAACTCTCACTTAAAAACAAAGAGCTTTACCGTCTATCTATTACTGATAAGCTAACAAATATATACAATAGAGAAAAACTTGATAGTGTCTTAAAAGACGAGATGAATAAAGCTCTTAGATATAATAGTGTTTTTTCGGTGATTCTTATTGATATAGATTTCTTTAAAAAAGTAAACGATACTTACGGTCATCAAGTAGGTGATGATGTACTCAAAGAGACTGCTTCATTACTTCTTAATAATATAAGAAATACAGATGTTGTAGGTAGGTGGGGTGGTGAAGAGTTTTTGGTTATTTGTCCTAACACTGATATAAAAGGAGCACAAAATCTAGCTTGGAAACTAAATAATATTATAAATAAATATAGTTTTACTACCTACCCACCACAGCTTACTATAAGTGCTGGAGTTGCAAGTTATATAGATGGTATAGGTAAATTTGATGAGATTATTTCCAATGCTGATAAGGCTTTATATCAAGCAAAAGATGAAGGAAGAAACAAAGTTGTAAGCTATGAAGTATAAGAGTAAAAATACTCCTTTATAAATAGAGTATTTTTTATAGGTAGTGTGTAAGAATACCACTTTTACAATTAACAAACAAAAGAGTATAAAACTCTTTTATTGGTCCTTTATTACTATCACTTAATAATCTTTTTGTTTTCTCATTCTAGCTAACTCTTTTTGGACACTTATATTTATCTCTTCATCTGGCATATAATCAAGTGATTGGTTTTTATTTGGATAATCCACACTATTTAAAATAACTTTAATAGCTTCCAATCTTGCTTTGTGTTTGATATCACTTCTTAGTACATACCATGGAGCTGAGTTTGAGTTGGTTCTTCTTAGCATTTCATACTTTTTTTCACCAAAATCATCCCATAAATCTTGAGCTTGAAGATCTACTTCACTTAGTTTCCATTGTCTTAGAGGATCTGTCATTCTTCTTTCAAATCTTCTTAGTTGTTCACTTTTTGAAACACTAAAATAAAGCTTAATAAGTATAATATTCTGTCTTACTAGGTCATGCTCAAAGTTTACAACATCTTCCATAAAAATCTGATGTTCTTCTTCTGTACAAAATCCAAATACAGGCTCAACCATAGCTCTATTGTACCAGCTTCTATCAAAAAGTATTACCTCTCCACCTGTTGGGAAATGTTCTATATATCTTTGGAAAAACCATTGACTTCTTTGCGTTTCTGTTGGTTTACCAAGAGCTACAACCCTATAATGTTTGTTGTTCATATATCTTGTGATTCTTCTTATAGCACCACCTTTACCTGAAGCATCTCTTCCCTCAAAAAGAATAATCATCTTTTTATTTGTCTCTTCTAGGTAATTTTGCATTTTTATAAGCTCTATTTGATAAGGTTTCATCTCTTCGGCTTCATAATACCCTGTTATAGTCTCTTTTAAACCATCAATATCATATTTTTGATATTCACCCAATATAGACTTTATATATTCACACTCTTTTAATATTTCTTTGATTTTCAAAGACTCTTCATTTGAGATTTTTTTATTAGTTGTAGGCTCTTTTTTAAGCTTATTATTTGTATCTATCAAACTTCTATACTCCAACATAAGTTTATTTGCTTTATTTTCATCAAGATTATCTTTTTTGGTATAACCTAAAACTTTTACATATCTTTTACCATTTTTTTGAAATCTAGTAATAAATTTTTTACCATAGTTTTTAAACTCTTGGGTGGATATAAAAAGCCCAGTAAATGCTGTTTTGTCAAACTGTTTGAGATTCATTATCTATCCTTGATGTTAAAATATTTGTTGTTTCCATAAGCTGTATCTCATCTTTTCCTAAAACAACAACACTTTTATCATACTCTAAATATTTATTATCAATCTTATTTGGATAATCAACTTGAGATAATATATATTTTAAGCAATTAATTCTAGCTTTCTTTTTGTTATTGCTTCTTACTATTGTCCAAGGAGCCATATCAGTGTTGGATGCTAAAAGCATAGAAAACTTTGCTATTGTATAATCATCCCATAAAGTTTGAGACTCTTGATCTACTGTTGAAAGTTTATGTTGTTTTAGTGGATCAACTGCTCTTTTTTCAAATCTTTTTTCTTGTTCGTCTTTAGAAACTGAAAAATAAAACTTCAAAAGTTTTATACCAGATCTTACTAACATCTCCTCAAAAAGTGGAACTTCTCTTAAAAATCCATGATGTTCACGAGGAGTACAAAACCCCATAACAGGTTCAACCATAGCACGATTATACCAACTTCTATCAAAAAACACTACCTCTCCACCGCTTGGAAGATGCTCTATATATCTTTGAAAATACCACTGTGTTTTTTGAATATCACTAGGTTTTTCTAATGCTACTACTCTAGCACCCCTTGGATTTAAGTGTTCAGTCAATCTTTTGATAGTACCACCCTTACCTGCTGCATCTCTTCCTTCAAAAAGCATCAAGACTTTTAATCCCTCTTTTTTAACATAGTTTTGATATTTAAGTAGCTCAGTTTGAAGTATAGCTAACTCTTTTTCATACTCTAATGTCTCTTTTTTTACCCAAATCCTAACTTTACCGTTTTTTTCTTTAAGTGGTTTTGGTTTTTCTAGATCACAAGAAAGCCTCTCTTTAGTGACTTCACTACCTATTTCATCCATATCATTGAATTCTGCTTTTATTAGTTTTCTATCTTTACTCATTTTACCTCTTTGTGCTATAATCTATGATAATCTCATTTTATAATCTTCATATCCGAAATTTTTAATAATATCTACTCTACCATCTTTTCTTTTAATAGCTATTGAAGGAAGATTAATACCATTGAATGTAGTTGTTTTTACCATAGTATAATGAATCATATCTTCAAAAATAAGTTTTTGCCCTACATACAATGGCTCATCAAAAGAGTAATCCCCCATAATATCACCTGCTAAACAAGTATTACCACCTAAGCGGTAATTAAACTCTTTTTCATCTGTTATGCCACTATTTCGTATCATTGCACGATAAGGCATAGCAAGAGTATCAGGCATATGAGCCTCTGCACTAGTATCAAGTATAGCTATATCTATTTTATTATGTACTATATCAAGTACAGTTGCTTCAAGATAACCTGTTTGCCATCCTACTGCTTCACCTGGTTCTAAATAGACTTCAACCATAGGAAATCTAAGCTTAAACTCTTTTATCACTTCTATAAGCCTATCTACATCATAATCTGCTCTAGTTATATGATGACCGCCTCCAAAGTTTATCCATTTCATTTGTGGTATATATTCACCAAATTTTTCTATAAACGCATCCAAAACACCCTCTAATGCATCTACATTTTGTTCACAAAGAGCGTGAAAATGAAGCCCATCAATACCCTCTAAAAGCTCTGATTTAAACGCACTTTTAATTATACCAAGTCTAGAAAATGCTCCACATGGATTGTATAAATCCACCTCTACACTAGAGTATTCTGGATTTAATCGTAGTCCACAACTATTGTGTGGCAATACTCTATCTTTGTATTTTTGCCACTGATTAAAAGAGTTAAAAACCACATGATTTGAAATCTTACAAATCTCATCAAACTCTTCATCTTTATATGCGGGGGAGTAAGTATGTACCTCTTTGCCAAACTTCTCATAAGCTAACTTTGCCTCATGCAAACCACTAGCACAACAACCTTGAAGATACTTTCTTACTATATCAAAACTACTCCATAAAGCAAATCCTTTAAGGGCTAGGAGTATCTTTGCACCACTTTCTTTTTGAACTCGATCTAGGATTTGTAAGTTTTTTTCTAACAACTCCTCTTCACAAACAAAACAAGGTGAAGGAATATCCAACAT
>JAAYJJ010000027.1 GCA_012522985.1 Aliarcobacter butzleri | reverse complement strand
ATGTAGCTGATATATCAGGGATGCCATCTATTATATCAAAGTTTATAGCTCTTCCTAAAATGAAAAAATACCCTTTTTCAATACTTTTGCTTGATGAAAATAGTAAAGAGCTTTTTACTAAAGAAGATGGAAAGATTATATTTTATGTTTTAGAAAATCTTGAATTGAAAAATATAAGAAAAATCTCAATATCTAAAGTGTTAGAAGAGGTTATCAAATAATCCCTAAAAAGGGATTATTTATTTTGCTTATTTATAAGCTGCGTCTGTTACGTTTTTTGTATCAACAACATAAGGAACTAGTGCCATATGTCTAGCTCTTTTGATAGCAAGTTCTACCATCTCTTGAGCTCTTTTTGCATTACCTGTAAGTCTTCTTGGCATAATTTTGCCTCTTTCACTCATAGATATTTTTAGTAAATCTAGATTTTTATAATCAATAAAATCTACCTTCATTTCAGTATATTTACAATATTTTTTACCATATTTTCTTTTTTCAGCCATTTTTAATCCTTTTTCTAAAATGGTATTTCATCATCATTTATATCATATTCTGGTATATAGTGTTGTTGAGGCTGTTGTTCAGCTCTTTGTTGCATACCAGCACCACTTTGCCCTGATTGATTTTGAGATGGTCTGCTATAGCTACTATTCATAGGAGCTTCATATCCACCAGCACTTTGATTGTATGATGGAGCATATCCACCATCTGTAGAAGGTTTGCTATCTAACATCTTCATAGTATCAACTCTTAAAGAGTGTTTTGTTCTATTTTGTCCATCAGTTGCCGTCCATTGCTCTAAAACCAATCTTCCTTCTAGTAATACTTTTGACCCTTTTTTAAGGTATTGGTTGGCTACTTCTGCACTTCTTCCAAAAATATTGAAATCCAAAAAGCAAACTTCGTCTCTTTGTTCGCCTGTTTGAGTTTTGTATTTATAGCTTGTAGCTATAGCACTTTTTGCTACCGCACTACCGCTTGGTAGATATCTTAGCTCAATATCTCTTGTTAAGTTTCCAATCATTATTACCTTATTATACATCTAGGGTCCTTTTGTTTATTATTGTGCTTTTGCTTTTTTATTTGCTTCTTCGCACATTGCTGTCCAAGCAGTGATTTCTTTTTTGCTTTCATATTTGATGAAAATAAATCTTAAAATATTTTCATTGATTCTATAGTTTCTTTCTAGTTCTAGAATTGAATTTGATGGAGATTTAAAATAGATTACATAGTAGTAACCTCTTTTGTTTTTGTTGATTTCATATGCTAAGTTTCTAGCACCCATATCATCTATAGCTACTATTTCGCCACCATTTTTTACTATGTTGTTTTTTACAACTTCTATTTGAGCCTCTATCTCTTCTGCTGTAAGAGTAGGCTTAACAATAAACATCGTTTCATAATGTCTTATTGACATATATTCTCCTTTTGGGTATATAAATAACCAATAGTACAAGACTATTAGTAAGGCTTTTAAGGGATATTATATAGATATAAATCCACAAAAAGTATGCGATTGTATCAAAAAATAGTTGAAAAGTTTCTTAAAGATGTTTGTAAAAAGCTATTGTTATCAATATTACTAGAACTTTTTAGTCTAAGTTCTATATCAAAAAGGTAGTTAAACATATCTAAATACTCATAACTTTGAAATTTAATAGCAAGTTTTGCTCTTTGATCTTCTATGGCTTTTGGGAGTTTATATCCTAAAATATCAGCAGAATTTATATATCCATTGATTTTAATAAAGTTATTAAACATAAAAA
This sequence comes from Aliarcobacter butzleri, assembly GCA_012522985.1. Classification (GTDB taxonomy): domain Bacteria; phylum Campylobacterota; class Campylobacteria; order Campylobacterales; family Arcobacteraceae; genus UBA6211. The sequence continues at coordinate 17,584 of JAAYJJ010000027.1, read as the reverse complement.
GTTGCCAAACAAAGTTGCTTATTTGGTTGATTAAAAAAACCTCATTTAAGCCCTCTTCTAAAAGATAGTTTAGTTCAGAAGAGATATCTTTTGAGTCTAAAAGTTTGATTATAAAATCATCAATATTTACCTTACCAAATCCAAAACAGTGAATATCTATAAGTTTTTGGGTAATAGGCTCATCTAATATAGATAGTTTTTCTAAATCATTATAAGCTAAATCTAGAGAATTTTTGTGCATATTTAATAGATAAGCAAAAACACTAGGTGAGCTATAGTTAATAGCTAGATTATCTGCTTGTGTTTGTAGGATTTTGATTGCTTCATTTGCTAAAGGGTTATAAAATCTCACATTAACGGCACTATTTTTGGGATCAAAGTTTTTTGCCATATCCCTAAAATCACTATCACCTAAACAAGAGATAATAAGTTTACTTGAACTATTTGTATTGACAGCTTCAAGTAAAGAGATGGATTCTTTTTTATTTAGTGGTTTTTCTAGTTTAATAACCAAAATATTAAGATCACTAAAAAGTGATGATTGTAATAAAATATCTCTAGCCTTTGTTAGATTAAACTCTTCAAAATAGAGTTTTTGAATCTCATCTTGAGCTATAAAAGAGCTAGAGATGGTTTTAGTATAGTAATCAACTAAAAAAGATGATTCACCAAAAAACATATAAGCATTAAAAGTTTTATTTTGTTTTATTAAAGAATCAAATTCAGCTTTATACATAGGTAATCCATAATTTAATATTTAGTTATAGTAGCAAAAATCTCCTTAGAGGCTATATCTGCATCTAAGATTTGAAGATATATTTTAGAAAATAGTTTTTGGTTTTCATATGTATCAAATTTAACTCTTGCTCCATAAGCTCCTGTAGTTAGTACGGCTATTTTTTTCTCTATATCAACAATCTCTCCTTCAAATCTCATACCTTTATGTTTTAATGCCCATCTTGCATATTTTCTATCTTCAAAATCCCAAACGCACTTATCTATAGTTCTTTCTTTTTGGTTAATATTTTCACATATCAAAGCGATATCATAAGGGACCTCTTTTGTCTTTAAAATCCTATGCAAAACTAAATCAGAGTATCTTCTAATAGGAGATGTAAAGTGAGAGTATTTATTAAATCCTAATCCAAAGTGCTTAGAAACCATAGGGCTATAACTTGCTTGTTGTTGAGCTTTTATAATAAGATCATCAACTTCAGAACTTAAAGAGAGTCGTTTTGCCTCTTTTTGAATAAGTAGTATTGTTTCATGTATATTTTTGCCTTCACGTACATCTATACCTAATAAGCTTAAATCAGATAATAGATACTTGATAGCTTTTTCATTTGGTTCATCATGAACTCTAAAGATACCTCTTTTATCCAACATCTTAGCTGCACTTATATTTGCTAACAACATACACTCCTCTATCAAAGAGTGCGAAGGGGTGGAGTCTTCTATTTGTACACTTTGTAATTCATATACTTTATCTAGCTTTAAAGATGCCTCTTTGGTTAAAAAATCAAAACCTTTTTCTAGTCTTTTTGATTTTAATCTTTGGCTTAGTTTGTGAAGTTTGATAAGATTTTCAAATAGCTCTTTTTCAAGTGGAGTATATGTATCAAATTTACCTTGTAATACTCTATCTATTCTACCATATGTAAATCTTTTTTTTGAATTGATAATAGCTTCATATAATTTGGTGTTAATTATTTTGAGTGATATTGGATCTAATTTAATCTCAAAAACAAATGCCAATCTATCTTGATCGGGCATCAAAGAGCATAAATCACTACTTAATTTATGAGGTAGCATAGGTAAAACTTTGTGTGGAAGATACAAAGAAAAAGCTCTTCTTTTTGCTTCTTGATCTATATCACTATTTGGCAATACAAAAGAGCTTACATCAGCTATAGCTACAAATAAAGTAAAGTTTTTTTCATCAAAATAGATAGCATCATCAAAATCTTTTGCACTATCTGGGTCTATAGTACAAAAGTTGAGATCTCTTAAATCTACTCTATTTTGAGTATCTGTTGGTATATGGTATTGTAACTCTTCAAAGTTATTAAAATCAAGTCTATAATCTTCTTGATATAAAATAAGTGAGATCTCTTCATCTACATAAGGATCTTTTAGATTTCCTATATATTTAACAATTTTATTTGTACTAGTATCTATCAAGGCTACATCTAGTTCTTTTAGATCTTCTATTTCATAAGAGTATTTTATAAAAAGTGACTCTTTTAAGCTCCATAGAGTAAAGTTTTTTTTATAAACCAATAGTGTAGAGTGGCTTTTTGATAAAATAAACTCTACTTTAATTTTGTTTTTGGCTCTTGGATGGAAGATTTTTTTTGCTATTACAAGATCTCCACCATAAGCTCCATTTAACTCCTCAAACTCTATATGTGGAGTAAGATCTGGTTCATCTTCTATATGTAATAGGGCAAATTTATGCTTTAACTCTATAGTTCCTACATAATATTTGGTACTTAATAGATACTCTCCATTTTGATATTTGATAACATTTGCATTTATTAGTTTCTCTAGTAAGTTGCTTTTTTTAATAGCGTCTATGATTTTATTATCCAATTTTATACCTTTTAAATTGCTTTATGCTATAATGACATAAAGTTAATAAGAAAGGATTTAAGTTGCTAAACAAGTTTCTTATTGTAATAGTGGTTATATCTTTGAGTTTAAATAGTTTATTGGCAAATGGCAAAGAATCGGTATTGATTTATTGTGGTATTACTATGGTAAATCCTATAAAAGAGATGGCAAATATTTTAGAAAAAGAGCTAGATGTGAAGATCTATATTACTCAAGGTGGGAGTAATGATCTTTTTAATGCTATTAAAACATCAAATAAGGGAGATATCTTTATCCCTGGTGATAGTGAGTATATAAAAGAGTATGAGAAGTTTGGGTTTTATGATAATTATATAGAGTATATTGGTTACAATCAAGCTGCTATTTTTGTTCAAAAAGGTAATCCTATGAATGTAAAGGGTTTAGATGATTTTTTAAGAGATGATTTATATACAATGTTATGTGATTATAGTACAGGAAGTATAGGAAAAATGACAAAAGATATCTTAGAATCCTACAAAGGAAAAGTGTTTTTTGAAGATGTTTATCTAAATAGTGTAGAAGTTGGTACAGATTCTAGGAATATAAACTCAGCATTAAGGCATAAAAGAGTAGATTTATCTATAAATTGGAAGTCCACTATTGTATTTGAAAATAATAAAGAGTTTATTGATATGGTAATTATAGATGAACAATACGCCCCAAAGATGAAGATACCAGCAGTTTTACTTAAAACATCACAAAATAAAATTATTGCCAAACAAATTATAGATTTTATGGCTGGTATAAGAGGGCAGAGTATAATGAAAAAATATGGATTTATTGATTGATGGTTAAAAATATAGATAATACATATAAGCAGTTGATGGCATTGCTTTCAATCTTTGTAATAGGGGTTTTATTTGTAGTTATTGTTAATTTTGTTTTTTCTAAATTTATAAATGATTTAGAAAAGCAAACTATCAAACATAGTTCAAAGATAACAATTAGTAAATTTATAGCTGAGGATATCCAAAATCTAAGAGCTTTGTTTTTTGAAATGGCAACAACATCATCAAATAATAGAATAATAAATGTTATAGAAACAGAGATAGATAAAATTATATCTGATATAGAAAATAGTTTAGATATTTTAGAAAATGGTGGAATATTAATAAGAGAGATTAGGCTAAATATTGTAAAACATGATAAAATAAAACAAGAAATTGTTTATCAAAAAATAAAAGATGATGATATAAGCTTAGATATTATAGATATAAAACCAAAAATAGAGGAGTTTTTGGAGCTAAAAGAGAAGCTTATATCACTTATCAAAATAAGACAACAAGCACTATCTTCAAATGATATGCAAGAGTTTTCTGCATCTATTAGAGAATTACAACTTTTTCATAGAACTATACCAGCATTTTTTATAAGATTTGCAGAAAATAACTCAAGAATATTATATGAAGGGGAACAAAGACTTTTAGAACTTAATAAAGAGATAGAGTCAAAAAAACAGATCTATATCTATATAGAGATCTATCTTATAATATTGATTTTAATATTGATTTTATGGTTAGGCTCTTTGATAGCAAAAAATATTAATAAAAATCATCAAAATCTAGCTGTATTAAATAAAGAGTTAAATAGTAGTTTACAAGAGTTAGAGTATCAAAAACGATTTGCTAGAAGTATTTTAGATGCACAATCAAATATAGTATTAGTTACTAGTGGTATGCAGATAATAGATGCAAATAGAGCTATGTTTAAGTTTTTAAATCAGTTTAGAAATCTTGATGATTTTTTAAAGGTTAGTGATTGTATTTGTGATTTTTTTGTATCTTTTGAAAAAGATCAACGATATATATTAAATAAAAACTATGGGCAGCATAATTGGGCGGAGTATGTATATAATAATCCTCAAAAAAGCCATAGAGTAGCTATGATGAAAAACGATAAAGTTTATCACTTTAAGCTTAAAATAGATAGGCAAGTTTTTGAAAATAATGAACAGATTTTGGTGGTATCTTTAAATGATATTACAAAAGAGGTTGAGATCCAAAAAAGTTTACAATCTTTAAATGCAAATCTAGAATATCTTGTAAAAGAAAAAACAAAAGAGTTAAAAGAGCTAAATGAGAACCTAAAACAAAAAATTATTATAGAAGTAGAGAAAAATAGAAAAAAAGATCAGCAGATGATACAGCAGTCTAGATATGCTGCACTAGGAGAGATGATAGGTAATATTGCACATCAATGGAGACAACCACTTAGTGCAATAAGCACTACATCATCTGGAATGATAGTACAAATAGAGCTTGGTCTAGCAAATAATGAAGAGATTAAAAAATCATATGAAGATATTATGTATTATGTCTCATTTTTAACTCAAACGATAGAAGATTTTAGAGGATTTTTTAGAAAAGATCAAACAAAAGAGCCATTTAATGTAATAAGTGCTTTAGATAGTACTTTAAAAATAATCTCAGCAAGTTATAAAGATCATAGTATAAAAGTTTTTAGTCATTATGCAAGTAATAATATCCAAGTAGTTGGTAATAGTAGTGAGCTATCACAAGTTTTTTTAAATATATTAAACAATGCAAAAGATATTATGATAGAAAAGCTTAAAGATAATAGAAAAATATTTATTACAATCTTATTAAAAGAGGATGAGGCACAAATAGAGATTCAAGACAATGGAGGTGGAGTGCCTGATACTATTATAGAAAAGGTATTTGATCCATATTTTACAACAAAACATAAATCTCAAGGTACAGGGATAGGGCTATATATGAGTAAAGATATAGTAGAAAAAAAACTAAGTGATTTTTTAAGTGTTAGAAATAGAGAGGTGGTATTGGGAGATCAACTCTTTAATGGAGCTTGTTTTATAATCACACTACCAATATATAAAGCATAATATATATACTTATTTTTGCTATAATCTATATATATTCTTTTTGTATAACCTTTTTTAAATTTAGTTTTTGCTAGAATCACAGAAATTATATCAATAAAGGTTAAATATGAGTTTAAATGTTTACTACGATAAAGATTGTAATATCGAGATAATCAAATCAAAAATAGTTGCTATGATTGGTTTTGGAAGCCAAGGACATGCACATGCAGAAAATTTAAGAGATAGTGGTGTAAATGTAGTTGTTGGACTTAAAAAAGGTGGTTCAAGCTGGGCAAAAGCTGAAGCTAAAGGATTTGAAGTATTAACAGTTGCTGATGCTACTAAAAAAGCTGATGTTGTTATGATCTTATTACCAGATGAGTCACAAGCTGATGTTTATGCAAATGAAATAGCTCCAAACTTAAAAGATGGTGCAACTATAGCATTTGGACATGGATTTAATATTCTTTATGGAAGAGTAACTCCAGCAAAAAATATCAATGTAATGATGGTAGCTCCAAAAGCTCCAGGGCATACTGTAAGAAGTGAGTTTGTAAAAGGTGGAGGTATTCCAGACTTAATAGCTGTTCATCAAGATCCAAGTGGTATTACAAAAGATCTTGCACTATCATATGCATCTGCTATAGGTGGTGGTAGAACTGGTATTATAGAGACAACATTTAAAGATGAGACTGAAACAGATCTATTTGGAGAACAAGCAGTTCTTTGTGGTGGAGTAAGTGCTTTGGTTCAAGCAGGTTTTGAAACACTAGTAGAAGCAGGTTATCCAGCAGAGATGGCTTATTTTGAGTGTTTACATGAGCTTAAACTAATAGTAGATTTGATGTTTGAAGGTGGTATAGCAGATATGAGATACTCTATTTCAAATACAGCAGAATATGGTGATATGGTAAGTGGACCAAGAGTTGTAAATGAATCATCAAAACAAGCTATGAAAGAGATATTAAAAGATATCCAAACAGGTAGATTTGCAAAAGATTTTATCCTTGAGGGTATGACTGGTTATCCAAGAATGACTGCTGAACGTGCGAATTTATATAATCATCCTTTAGAAGTAACAGGAAGAAAGCTAAGAGCTATGATGCCTTGGATTAATGCAAATAAAATAGTAGATCAATCTAAAAACTAATTTTAAGCAAGGATTTTCCTTGCTTAAAACTTTTGTAACATATGGCAAAGCAAAAATTAACAAACAAGATTACTGCAAAAAAAGCAACTAAAAAAAATCATAAAAAATCACAAGCAACGACAATAAGAAATATATTACTATTTTTAATAATACTATTATTAAGTGCAATAGTCTCTTTTTTTAGTTATATTTATATAAATACAACGAAAGAATCTGAAAAAATAACACATATAAAAGAGCAACAAACAAAAACCATAGAGAAGAAGATTAAAGATATTGATAAAATAGAAGAAGAGTATAGAATTTTAAATAATAAAATCAAAGAGTTAAAAGAGGAGATTACCCAATCTAATAAGAGTTTTGAAGAAGAGACAAAAGAGCTTACTATAATACCAAAGGTAAAAGAACCAAAAGAAGAGATAAAAGAGCCACAAGTTTTAGAACAATATAGTACAGACTATAAAAATACTCCAACTGTTAGTTATACTGAGCCTAAAAAACCAATAATCAAAACAGATAAACCAAAACTAGCTATAGTTATAGATGATGTTGTGTTTGCCTCTCAAGTTAAGTCATTACAAAGTATTGCTTATCCAATCAATATGTCTTTTTTACCACCTACAAATAATCATCCAAACTCTGCAAATATAGTAAATGGTTTACATAACTATATGATTCATTTTCCTATGGAGGCTATGAAATTTTCTCAAGAAGAGGAGAGGACTTTGCATGTTGGAGATAGTATTGATATTATAGAAAAGAGGGTAAAAGAGCTTAAAAAATTATATCCAAAGGCAAAATATACAAACAACCATACAGGAAGTAAATTTACATCTGATGAGCAATCTATGGATAATTTTATGAAGATTTTAAAAAAATATAATATATATTTTGTAGATAGTAAAACAACTGCTAAAAGTGTAGCTTATAAATATGCAAAAAAATATGATGTTCCCTTTTTATCTAGGGATATATTTTTGGATAATGTTCAAGAGATAAAAGCTATAAAAGAACAGCTAGAAAAAGCTATCAAAGTAGCTAAAAAACAAGGTTATGCCATAGCAATAGGACACCCATATCCTACAACAGTAGAGGTACTTAAAACAGCAAATGATATATTAAAAGATGTTGAAGTTGTATATATTGATGAGATACCATTTTTATGATAGATAAAACATATATAGAAGAGTTAAATGAAAGTTTTTATTATATAGGAGATTTAGATCTATTAAAGCGTCAAAAAATCTCAATTGTAGGATCAAGACATCCAAATCAATATACTCAAATCAAAACAAAAGAACTCGCTACTAAATTGTCTAATTCTGGTATTTGCTTAGTAAGTGGTTGTGCTATGGGAGTAGATGCTATTACTCATAATAGTGCTGGGTATTGTAATACTATAGGTATTGTGGCAAATGGTTTAGATATAAGATATCCAGCAGTTAATAAAAAAATGATTGAGCATATTGAAAAAGAGGGTTTAATACTCTCTTCTTTTGAAATAGGACATCGTGCTAGAGAGTATAACTTTGTCCAAAGAAATAAAAGTGTAGTACTTTTGGGTGAGGTTTTAGTAGTTACTCAAGCTGATTTAAAAAGTGGTAGTATGAGAAGTGTTGAGTATGCTTTAGATATGAATAAAGAAATTTTTGTTTTGCCTCATAGAATAGGTGAGAGTGAAGGTACTAATTATCTTTTGAAAAATAATCTAGCTAAGGCTATTTATGATATAGATGAATTTGTCTCTAAATTTAGTAAAGATAATGTAAAAAAGAGTATTAAAGACGATTTATTGCAATTTTGCTCCAATAATCCATCTTATGAGATGGCTATATCACAATTTGGTCAAAGAGTTTTTGAATATGAACTTATGGGAAAGATTGAGGTAAAAAATGGAATAATATCTGTTTTATAAGCTTGATTTTTTGATATTTAGTTTTTTATAAAGTTCTAAAATATTTAAATAATCTTGATGATAAGTGGTATCTATTAGAGTTTTTGTACCATCTATAATATCACAAGCATTTAAAACATCTTCTTTTGTAAAGATCTCAAACATAGTATTTTGATAGAGTGAAAAATCTTTATTTTGTTCTTTTAAGAGTAGAAGTTCATAGACTATTTTTGAAGTTTTTTGTAAACTATATATAAGAAGCTCTTTTGCAGCTTCATACTCTTTGATAGATAGGTATAAATGAGCTTTAAACTCCAATATAGTAAATGGATTTTTAAAAATAACACCTATATAAGAGTCAAGATCTATACTATTTTCCAAAGGAGTAATATTTTCTAATATCTCATCAAAATTATAGTTTTGATAGTTTATTATCATATCTCTTATCTCTTTTGCTCTATTTTTATTATTATAAATAAGATCTTCTATAGGATAGACTTCACTAAAGTTTGGTACTATTATAGAACAAGAGTAGATTCCTAAATAGTTATATTCTCTTAAATAGATTTTTTTATCAAAGTTATAGAGTAGATTTGATAAATAGTGCAATTCATCTAAGGAGTTTTTGCCATTGTATCTCCAAGAGCTAAAGTTAAAGCTATGTTTAGAAGATAAAAAATCAAATCCAAAAACTCCATTTGAATCAATATAATGAGACTCTATATTTAGATAATTTGTTACCATATTTTTATCAAATGTTGGAGTTTCAAAACTATCAAGCATATTTAGATCTCTACCTTGCATAAGTTCATTGATAGTTCTATCTAAAGCAACTTCTAAGATAGGATGAGAACCAAAAGAGACAAAAAGTGTTGAGTTTTTTGGGTTGATAAGGGCTATTGCTACTACAGGAAAACGACCTTCAAAAGAGGCATCTAAAACCTTTATAATATATCCTGATTCTTCTAGGGTATTGATATTTGATAATAGTTTTGAATATTGCTTTAATATACTTTTTGGATAAAGTGGTAGTGAATAGGAGTTTTTTAAAATCTCTATTTTAACGTATCTTTCACATATCTCACTAAGAGCTTGAACTTGAGCCTCTTGAGGAGTGTTACCAGATGAAAGCCCATTGCTTACATAAAGAGAGTTTAGTATATTGATTGGAAAATAGATAGTTTCATCTGTTTTTTGCTCTTTATATGGCAAAGATACAATCTTATCAAAATAATCACTATTAAAATCTATTAAATCCTCTTTTAAAAGTTCATTATATGGATCATAAATCTTTAATAACTCTTTATTTAAATATCCACCCCTAAAATCAAACTCTTTTTGATCTAAAAAATAGTTTAATTTAGGAAGATAAAAATCAGCAAAAAACATATTTGTTTGAAGTCTTTCTATATATTCACCCAAAGCACTAGCCTTGGTAGCTTCAATACTATTACCTTTTCCATTTGCATAGATATGTTTTGGAGCTTCTATAGATGCTATATTGATAGAATAACATCTATTTAGAGGATTTTTTAGATCTTTTAGGGTATAACTAGCACCTAGATTTTGAAGTGCTTCTTGCATCTTTTGAATAGTTAGCTCAACAGGAGCATCTTTTGATAATAGTGTATTATTCATGGGTTATTTAAAAAATAAGAATCTATTCCATTAGCTATACCAAAAGCTATCTTTTTTTGGTAATTGCTATCAAAAATTCTTTTACCTTCAAGATTATGAGTCATATATCCCATTTCTATTAAAATAGAGGGCATTTGAGCACCAACAAGTACATAAAAAGGACCTTCTCTTACTCCTCCATCAACCGTATCTTTGTATTGCTTTCTTATCTCATGGAGCATATATTTTTGTACATCGATTGCTAGTTTATTTGAAGATGTTATTTTACTTCTATTAAGAATAGTAAGTAGTGCATTTTGGCTACTATCATCTAAATCTTTCATATCTTGTTTATTTTCAATAGCTGCAAGTCTTTTGGCTCTTTCACTTCTTGCAGGAGATAAAAAGTAAGTTTCTACACCCTTTGCATTTGAGGCATTCTTGATATCAACTGCATTTGCATGAATAGAGATAAAGATATCAGCATTTTTACTATTGGCAAAAGAAGTTCGCTCTTTTAACTCTAAAAATTTATCACTATCTCTAGTCATATAAACACTATATCCTCTAGAAAGAAGATACTCTTTTAGATGTTTTCCTACAGCTAAAACTGCTGTTTTTTCTTGATTTTTACCAAAAATAGCCCCTGGATCCTTGCCACCATGCCCTGGATCTATAACTATAGTTTTAGCCCTTAAAAATGATGTTCTTTGCCCAACTTTTTCCTCTTTTTTAAGAGTGGTTTTAGAGATTTTAGCTGGATTTGTTCTTATAATGATATTATTTCCACTTAACATATATATAGATTTTGGATCTTGATTATTGATAATTGTAATTCTTAATCTTTGAGGAGTTTGTTGATTTATAATAATTCGCTCAATACCCTCTATTTGTACAACAGTAGATAAAGCATCTTTAAAATTGCCTTTAACTTCAAAAATATCTTTATGTACTTTTCCTTTTTCTTGAAAAAAAGATAGATCACTTACTATTGCTTTTTGATCTAATCTTATTATTATATCATTATTTAAAACTTCAATATTTTTTATTGTATCTTTGCTACTTGATTGTTGAGATTGAGTTGTTTGTGTGGTTTTTGGTTTTGGATTTTGAATAACTGCTTGGGTGTTAGATTGTTTAGCATAAAGAGATTTTAAAGATACTTCATATTTAGAAGTATCAACTTTAAGCTCTTTTCCTGTTTTAATAATAGTATTTAAGTTTTTTATCTCTTCTTGTTCATCACCATTTACAACAGCTTTAAGATACTCTATTTTGGCTTTATTGAACTCTTGGGTTAATCTATCATAGTTAGATGAGTTTGCTAAAGATAGCACTAACATCAAAAGAAACAATAGCCTAAATAACTTCAAAAACTACTCCCCGTGTGTGAGTTTGTGCATTAATTCTTTAACTGTTATTATCTCTTTTAATCTATACCCATTTGAACCTGCAAAAAATAGTCCCGTATCTAGATTACCTAAATAGGCATCTCCTAGTCTATCTGCTATACAAAAGCCTACTACTTTTGCTTCTTGTCCCTCTTTACAAGGGAAAACACAATTACTTATACAAGCTATTTTTGGAGCAGTTTTGTTTTCTATTGCATTTATTAGATTTGTTCTTACACCTCTAGCTGGATATCCTACAGGTGATTTCATAAGCTCAATATCCCCTTCTTTTGCATCAAGTACCACTTTTTTTAAGTTTTCATGTGCATCACACTCAACTGTTCCTATAAATCTAGTACCCATTTGTACCCCAGAACATCCAAGAGCTAAAAACTTATCAATATCGTTTTTATCCCAGATACCACCAGCTGCAATTACTGGTATATTACCCCAGTTTTTAGCCTCTTCTACAACAGGAGGAACTATATTTTCTAATCTGCTTTCTTCTTTAAAACAATCTTCATAACTAAAGCCTTGATGACCACCACTTAAAGGTCCTTCAACGATAACTGCATCAGGAACTCTATTATATCTAGCCCATCTTTTACATATGATTTTAAGTGCTTTAGCTGATGAAACAATAGGAATAAGTGCTACATCTGGATACTCTTTTGTAATTTCAGGCATATTTGTAGGAAGTCCAGCACCAGTTATAATAATGTCAATACCAGCTTCACAAGCATCTTTTACTACTCTAGCATAATCATTGATAGCATATAAAATATTTGCTGCTAAAGGCTTGTTTCCACATTTTTTTCTTGCATTATCTATAATAGCTTTAAGGGCTTCTTTAGAGTAGAAATTTATAGGATCTACAGGTCTTCCTAAGACATTTTTTTGTGAATATTTATTATTTTCATAATACCCAGTTCCAACTGCACTTATTACACCCAAACCACCCTCAGCTGAAACTGCCCCAGCAAGTCTATCCCAGCTAATACCAACACCCATACCACCTTGGATTATTGGTATTTCTACGTTATATTTTCCTATTTGTAAACTTTTCAATACTCATCCTATTATAAATTTGGCAAAACTTTTTTTACCTTTTTGTATTATGTATTCTCCAGTTTCTAGATTTAATTTATCATCTTCTAGCTTTTCTTGGTTGATTTTAACACCACCAGCAATAATATCACGTCTTGCTTGAGAAGTTGAGTTTACCATATTTGCCTCAACCAAAGCTTGAGCTATCCAGATACCTTGAGGAAATTTAAACTCATTAAGCTCACTAGGAATATCTTTTTTTGCAAAAATCTTTGCAAACTCCTCTTGTGCGGCTTTGCCACTACCAACTCCATGATATCTATCAACTATCTCTATTGCTAAGTTTTCTTTAGCACTTTTTGGATGTATTGTACCATTTTTTACATTTAAAGATAATTCATTGATCTCTTTTAAAGATTTTGATGATAAAAGTTCATAATATCTCCACATCAAATCATCACTAATAGAGAGTATTTTCCCAAACATATCATTTGCTTCATCAGTAACACCAATATAGTTATTTAGTGATTTGGACATTTTTTGTACACCATCAAGCCCTTCAAGTAAAGGCATCATAAGAACTGCTTGTTCTTTACCTATACTATAGGCTTTTTGTAGACTTCTTCCCATAAGAAGATTGAATTTTTGATCTGTTCCACCTAGTTCTATATCTGATTTTAGGTGTACACTATCATATCCTTGAAGTAATGGATATAAAAACTCACTTATAGCTATAGGAGTGTTTGATTGAAATCTTTTTGTAAAGTCATCTCTTTCTATCATTCTAGCTACTGTAAAGTTTCTTGCTAATGCTATAAGTCCAGCAGCACCTAGATCATCTAACCATGAGCTATTGAATACCACTTTTGTATATTTTGGATCTAGTATTTTAAAAACCTGCTCTTGATAAGTGATGGCATTTTGTAAAACTTGCTCTTTTGTTAGAACTTTTCTTGTTTCACTTTTACCTGTAGGATCACCTATAGTAGCTGTAAAATCACCTATTAAAAACAAAATATTAGCTCCATGCTTTTGAAATGTAGCCATTTTATGTAAAAGTACAGTATGTCCTAGATGGATATCTGGTGCAGTTGGATCAAATCCAGCTTTTACTTCATATCTTTGATTATTTGTATAAAATTTTCTTACTACTTTTTCAATAGCTTCAATATCTATAATCTCAGCAGTTCCTCTTGATATCTCTTCTAAAGCTATTTTTATATTATTTTCCATCTTTTACCTTTGGTCTTAGTCATTTATAAGCATCAGCCTTAGAGATAAAATCTATTATTTTAGCTTTTTTCTCTACCAATGCTTTTAGTTGTTCTTTATTTGGATTTGTTGTTTCAAACTCTATTTCACAATATCTTGTATGGCTTATTTTATCTTTCCCATACTCTATAGAGACAATATTTATATCTATAGTAGATAAATAAGTAAGTAGTTTAGCTAATTCACCTTTTATATTTGGTAAACTTACAACCATTTTATAGTTATGCAAACTATTATCAGCCCACTTACAATACAACATCTCTTCATTATTTAAGATTTTTTTATAGGCTTTATTACACATTTTATGGTGAATCGCAGCACTGTTTTTGGATTTGAAAGCTACTATATCATCACCAAATTTTGGATGACAACAATGCTCAAAAGAGAGACTATTGATATTAAAATTTGAATAGACTATGATTTTATCAAGTTTATGTTCTTTTAGTTTTAGTTTATGTATCTTATATCTAGCCATAAAACCTAAAGCTTTATAGATTTGTTCACTAACTTTTCTTTTAGTCTCTTTTAGATAGTCTAAAATGTATGGTACTTTATGAAATTTGACTTGTAGATTGATATCATCTAAAGTATTTGCTTTATATTTACTAAATATAGTATTTATTATATTTTTACCACTTATTGTATCTATCTCTTTAATTCTTGTACTACAAAGAGTTTTAATACCTTTTTTTGCTCTAGTAGTTTTTACCATATCTATCCAACTACATCTAGGTACTGGAGAGTCTGCTGTTTTTATAGAGATAATATTAAAGCTTTTAAGCTCTGTTAAAAGAGGAACTTTTATATTATTTACTAAGCAATCAATAGCTTTATTTCCAATATCTGTATGTATTAAATAGGCAAAATCAAGTACAGTAGAGCCCCTAGGAAGTATAAAAGTATCTCCATTTGGAGAATATACAACTATCTCTTCACTATAAAGATCTTGTTTTGCATCAGAATAAAACTCTTCAATATTTTCATTTTCAAATTCTAGTGATTGAAGCCAATTTAGATTTGGAGTATTTGCTTTTAATCCATTTTTATATATCCAGTGTGCTGCTACACCAAACTCTGCAACTTTGTGCATATCAAAAGTTCTAATCTGAACCTCATAGATATTTGAGTCATAAAAAAGTGTAGTATGAATAGTTTGGTAACCATTTTCTTTTGGAGTTGAAACATAATCTTTAAATCTTGCTATTAAAGGCTTATACTTCATATGAATATGTCCCAAAACATCATAACACTCTATAGGTTTTTCAACTAAAATCCTAACAGCCAAAAGATCTAGTATTTCATCAATACTTATACCTTTTCTTTGCATTTTAAGAAAAATAGAGTAGTGGTGTTTTAATCTACTAAAAACTTTAACTTTTCCTATATCAAAACCATGATACTCTAGTAAACTTTTTGTAGTTGATACAAAATCATTTAATTTTAGTTGTATTTTACTTTGAAATGTTTTAAGATGTTCATCTATAAGCTTATACTCTTCAGGATAGATATACATAAAAGCCAAATCTTCAAGATCATTTTTAAGTGTAGAAATACCAAGACGATGTGCAATTGGAGCATATACAACTAAAGTCTCTTCTGCTATACGTATTTGTTTATCTCTTCTTAGAGCTTGAAGGGTAAGCATATTGTGCAATCTATCACATAGCTTAATAACCAATACTCTTACATCTTCTATAGAAGCGATTAACATTTTTCTAAAAGAAAGAGCTGAACCTATAACTTTTTCATGTGATATAGAGCAGGTAAATTCATGCTCTCTAATCTCAACTATTTTAGTAAGTCCATCAACTACTTTAGCAACATCAAAGCCATACTCATCTTCTATATCTTCTAAGGTATATTCAGTATCTTCTACTACATCATGTAAAAGTGCAGCTATTACCATAGTCTCATCTTTACTAAAATGAGCTGTAATAGTCCCTACCAATATGGGATGAACCGCATAAGGCTCACCACTTTTTCTAACTTGTCCTTGATGAGATGAGACACATAGCTGTATTGCTTTATTGATTTGTGGAGTTATCTCTATAATCTGGGCTAAAGCTTCAGTAGCTGCTTCTATTGTATTTATTTGTTGTAATTTTAAAGAAAAACTATTCATTTTAACAACTACTGATTAGATACAATACCCTCAATTTTTATCAATCCATTAGCTATTTCATTGATAGCAATATCAGTATATTTCATATTTTTTACACCCTCTTCAAGTAGAGGTTTTGCTCCACGGCTTAGTTCATCAGCTCTTTGTCCAACAGCAATAGCTAATATATATCTATCATTATCAACTTTTTTTAGAGCTTTTGCCATAATTTCTTCTAATCTATTCATTTATACACTCCTTATTTAACTACAGAACATTTACTATAATCATTTTTTAAAATCTTTAAAAGATTACCTTTTTCAAACATATTCATAACAACTATTGGAAGTTTGTTATCTTTAGCTAGAGCAATAGCAGCATCATCCATAACCTTGATATTGTCTTGTAAAGCCATATCATAGCTTAGAGTTTCAAGTTTTTTTGCATCTTCAAATTTATTTGGATCTTTATCATAAACACCATCAACTTTGGTAGCTTTTATTAAAAGCTCAGCACCTATTTCAGTAGCTCTTAGGGTTGCAGCAGTATCTGTTGTAAAAAATGGATTTCCAGTTCCTGCACTAAAAATAACAACTCTACCTTTTTCTAGATGGCGTCTAGCTCTATTGACTATAAAAGACTCTGCAACTTGCTCCATTTTGATAGCAGTTTGTAATCTTGTACTTATACCCATATGCTCTAGTGCCTCTTGCATAGCTACACCGTTGATAACAGTTGCTAACATACCCATATAATCAGCACTTGTTCTTTTGATAATACCATCAGCAGCTGCACTTACACCTCTTATGATATTTCCACCACCTATTACGATACCAACTTCTATGCCATTATCAACTAGCTCTTTAATCTCATTTGCTATAAAATGTAAAGTCTTTGTATCAATACCATATTCTCCATCTCCAGCTAAAGCTTCACCAGAAAACTTAACAAGTACTCTTCTGCCCATTATCATTGCCTCTTAGTTCTTAAAATTTAAGGATTTTATCCAAAAAGAGCTTAAAAACTCTTTATTTATCTGATTTTAATTTTTCTATTTTATCTCTTAGTCTAATAGCCTCTTCAAAGTTTAGATCTTTTGCTGCTTGTTTCATAAGTTTATTTAGCTCATCTAAAATTTTTTTCTTTTCACTAGCAGGGATTTTACTAAGCTTATCTCTTTTAAGTGCAACATCATCATAAGTATCAAGTTTTAGGTTTTCATCAAGTCTTCTTGTAGTTGTAGTTGGAGTGATATTATGAAGTTTATTATACTCTTCTTGTTTTTGTCTTCTTGAAGTTGTAATATCTATAGCACTTTGCATAGAAGGAGTGATTTTATTTGCAAAAAGTATTACTCTTCCTTCACTATTTCTAGCAGCTCTTCCCATAGTTTGTATGAGTGCCGTCTCACTTCTTAAAAATCCCTCTTTATCGGCATCTAGTATAGCTACAAGTGAAGTTTCTGGGATATCTAGCCCTTCACGAAGAAGGTTTATACCAACAAGTACATCAAACTCACCAAGCCTTAAGGCTCTAATGATTTGATTTCTCTCTATGGCATCTATTTCAGAGTGCATATATTTTACTTTTAATCCAAGCTCAAGGTAATATTTACTTAGCTCTTCAGCCATTTTTT